>DATFZA010000550.1:0-6492 GCA_035314765.1 Bryobacteraceae bacterium | reverse complement strand
TGAGCAGTTTGTCGATTTTCATGCCAGGGACTATTTCATTATCGGCTTAAGATATCCGGTTTCGTTGGCGGACACGTTATCGTAGTTGCAGTGGCGCTCCATCGGCGCTGCGGTGACGTATGAAACAGCTCAAGAGAAATAAACGTCCGGTCGTGCTGACGGCGAACGGGAGGGCGGCCTCTGTCGTGCAAGACGCTGAAGCGTACCAACGTCTGCTCGACATTGCGGCCCGGGCCGATTCCGAAGAGGGCATCCGACAGGGACTGGAGGATGCGAGACGAGGAAAGTTGCAGCCGGCGAAAGAGTTCTTCGAAATATTCGAAGCCGAGCATGGGATATCAGGTTAACCTCACCGCGCGCGCACGGCGCGATCTCACCCAGTTGTACCGCCAGAAAAATGCCGAACATTCCGCCGCTGCCCTGAGGTGGTATCGAGGGCGCAAGGAAGCGATTCTGGGCCTCGCAGAACGGCCGCACCGATGCCCCGTTGCACTAGAGAGCGATAAGCTAAGGCATCTCCTGTACGGGAACAAGCCGCACATTTATCGCGTAATTTATCGGGTGCTGGTGAAGCAGAGACAGGTTGAAGTGCTTCATATTCGTCACGGCGCAAGGCGCGGCTCCAAGGGAATCGACATGGCATAGCGTTTTGGGAAAACTCCTCATCGGTTTTATATTGAGAATAAGCCATGGACACTGTGGAACCTCTAATTCTCGATCTTCTCGACTGGGTGGCGAGCCGCGAGCGCAGCTACGAAGAGGTGATGGACGCCTGGCGGACGTCCTGCCCAAGATTCCCGGTCTGGGAAGATGCCAACGATCGTGGTCTGGTCAGGACGGAGCAGGTCAACGGTCGCTCCGTCGTACGGGTCACGCAGTCGGGGCTCGATCTGCTCGGCCAGCGGCGATGAAAATCTCGATCCTGGACGATTACCACGATACGTTGCGCACCCTGGCCTGTTTCGAAAAACTGAAGGGTCACGACGTCGAAGTTTGGACCGATCATGCGCAGGACACCGATACGCTGGCGCGCCGGTTGCAAGACACAGAGGCGCTGGTGTTGATCCGCGAGCGAACCAACATTTCCGCTGATTTGCTCGATCGCCTGCCAAAATTAAGACTTATCAGCCAAAGAAGCGTCTACCCGCACATCGATATCGACGCTTGCACGCGGCTGGGTGTGATGGTGTCTTCGAGCCAGCATCCTGGCACGCCATCCTATGCCACCGCGGAGCTTACGTGGGGTTTGATCCTTGCCGCTGCGCGGCAGATCCCGCGGCAGATGGCTGCGCTCCAGGCGGGGCGATGGCAGATCGGCGTCGGCCATACTCTGCGCGGTAAGACACTCGGAATCTACGGCTACGGACGTATCGGAAGCGTCGTTGCCGGTTACGGCAAAGCGTTCGGCATGCAGGTGTTGGTATGGGCGCGCGAGGCCTCGCTGGAGCGAGCGCGGGCCGATGGCTATACGGCCGCGCGCGGCAAAGAGCCGTTCTTCGAGGAGTGCGACGTCCTGTCGCTCCATTTGCGCCTGGTTGACGCAACGAGGGGAATCGTCAAGGCGGACGACCTGGCGCGCATGAAGCCCTCGTCGCTGATGGTGAATACCAGCCGGGCCGCGCTCATCCAGGCCGGCGCTCTGGCGCGGGCTTTAGAGGCGGGACGTCCCGGGATGGCCGCCATTGACGTCTATGAAGAGGAGCCGGTGCTGGATGTATACCACCCGCTCCTGGGGATGGAAAACGTCATCTGCACGCCGCACATCGGGTACGTTACCCGGGATGAGTATGAGATTCAGTTCGCGGAGATCTTCGACCAGATAGCTGCCTTTTGCGCAGGTAAGCCGATCAATGTTGTAAATCCGAGAGTTGTAAATCCGAGGGTTGTAAATTCGAGGGTTGTCGACTACTGACGCGGTTTGCGTTGCTGCGGACGGGCAGTAGCGCGGGCGGCGCCCAGAAGCTGCTCGAGTTGGTCCTCAGGAATCGCCAAGGCCATCTTGACCGTGGTCCCGTTGGAAGTCAGCTCCAAGGCGTCCACCCAATCGGAAACCTGCGCGGCAGTCGAGTTCTGGCTCTTGTTCTGCTGAATCATCCCGATCACGAAGCGGACCACATCCATCAAAGCCTGCGCGTCTTTTTCGGAGCGGGTAATGGCCTGGCCGCTGATATTGACCGTGGCGCCAAATTTGATGCCGCCGCTGGCCTGCGTTATGCCCTGCATCAAATTGCCTTTCATGGCGCCTTGCAGGTTTTCATTCGGCATGGAGTCGGCAAACTCCGAGATCGGCACCAGAGTGGTGAACCAAAAATCGTTGTTGGTGCGAACGCTACCCAACCTGGCCAGCAAACCTGGATCGGCGGGCATATTGTTCTTGCGCCGGTTGATGGCAGCCTGGACGGATGCCAGATCGCCCATCACCGCGCTGCCGCTGTCGAGAAAGGCGATGTTGGAGTCGCCGTCCTGGCTACCGGCCAGGATGTTCACGCCCTCAAAATTCTGAATGGTTCCACCATGGGTGTGCACGGCTTGGGTAATCTTGGTGAGATCGAAGGAGCCCTTGGCAGCCACCAACCACCGGCTGGTGGGGGTCTTGCTTTGCCAATTGGAGGCCATCACGACTTCAGTAACATCCCGCCGGGGGTCGAAACCGGTTTGCGAAACGAAATCCTGGAAACTGGGGTCGCTGGGCTGAAAGTGCGCCAGCAGGTACTGCCCAAACGGAGAGTTCTTGGCGCTATCCACCTGAACGCCGGCGATGACTTTGGCATCCGGCATCATCAGGCTGAGCAGGGAAGAATCCGCAGCCAGCGAGAGCGCCGGAAACGCGACGGCGGCAAGAACGGCGAACTTAACAAACTTCATCAAGGAACCTCTACCAACCACAACGAGCGTAGCATGGGGTAAAGTTCCGTGAGAAGTTGTCTAGCCCGAACGTCCGTGAAGGGACCAAGAGCCAATCCCCTCACTTAAGTGAGGGGACCTTGTGGGGCCGACCCCCTGGTCGCCCTCGGCAGCAGCCTAGCCCTGACCGCTGATTTTTTCACGGCTTCTCGGGGTTAGACGGGTTGACGGAGGCCCTGCTTGATCAAAGAGCCAATAACCTGATCGGGGTCATACACCCCGCCGCCGGTTAGTAACCGGCCCGACGAATAACCGGCTCCACCAGGGCCGTTTAGCGATGCACTGGCCGGCGAGCCGGAGGAGCGCCGCCCGTACCCGTCCAGCCCTTGAGGCTCTCTTTTTCCACCTTGAACGTGACCATGTAGGGGCTGGCAGTGTAGGCGGTGGGCGTTCCGTCGAAGCTCAGGACCGTGCCGGGCTCCACTTTCCCCGCCAACGGAGCGTCAAACTGAAGCGTGGCATCCGGAGTAGTGCCATCTTCCACGGACAGAATCACGGTCTTGGGCCGGATGGCCGGTTCCAGCGAAACCACTTTTCCCGAGAGGCCTTGCACCAGGGTACCCTTCATCTGGTCGTTGAAATAGGTGGCGCCGTCGGGGCCGGTTAGGGAAGATTTCACATTCAGCCATATCGCCAATCCAGGATTGCTCTTGGCCAGTTCCGCTGCTTTCGCTTCATTTTCCTTGGCGATATCGATGGCGCTGACAATCTTCAAGTCGGCGGGCATCACCGCGGCAGTCTTGGCTTTCGTCGCCAGATCGTCAAATCCGTCCGGACCGCCGTGGTACTGGCCGTAGATTTTCTTGGCGTAGTTGAGAACAGTTTGGCGTGTGCCCGCGTCCAGTGCGCCGGGACCGTCATATTCGGCCGCGCGGACGTAGTAGAAAATTGCCTCCGCGTACTTTTTCTCAGTGAGCATGCGCTTGGCTACGGTCCCGTATACCAGGCTCATATCGCCAGGATTCACGGTAATCGCTTTCGCGTACTCGCCATCGGCTTGATCGTCATGCTTCTGTTGGATGTCCACCCACGCCAGAGACTTGTGAGCCGCCTCTTCCACGTCGCGGCGAGCTTGCGCCCATTGAGCGTCGGTGACCGTGGCGGGCTTCTTGGCCGCGGCAAACTGGGCATCCAGGCCGCCATTCAGAAGGGCATTGGCTGCCTTGGTCCCGGCGTCCAACTGGTCGGGGGTCGGTGAGGGAACCTGGGGTGTTTCCAGCATGGTGTAGTACAAGCCAGTAAAATCGCTGGGGTCGTCCGCCAGGACGTCCTTGGCGGCATCCACAGCCTTGGCGGGTTGATTGGCCTGGGCGTAGGTCGTCAAGAACAACTGACTTCGCTGCTTGGCGAAATCGGTCTTAGGGTACTTGTCTTTCCACTGATTCAGCTTGTCGAGCCGCGTCTGTGGATTGGTGTCTTTCTGAATGGAGTCAAACAGATCGTATTCCGCACGATCCTTCCACTCTTGCTTCTGTGCCGCGGGCGCGGCCGTGTCCTGGGCCACCACCCGGACCGGTCCGACCAAGAGCGCGCCCGCCAGAACGGCCGCAAACAAAAATCTGGATGATGTAGTCAACACTCCCCGCCTCCCGAATCTCATTCTACTCATTGAATCCGGCCGACTGAGCCGCGTATGAAGTGCCGCGACGGTGCAGCGAAAACAAATTCACTCTGTGCAATTGCGGAGTATAGCCGAGTTCCAACGGGATCGCAACACCCCTGTACGCTTAGATGCCGGAGGGGCGATTCGTGTTCCCTCCCGGCTCAGGAAAATCTTGCGGCTGGTAGACTGGTTTCAAAAGCCGCTATGAGCACTTCCCGGACCTTGCAGGGAGGCAGAGTGGGCCGCGAATCCCTGCCAAAAGGCGAAAACGGCCGCGCATTGTGCCGGTATTGCGGATTGGAAGTTCCCGCGGGCCGGTTCACTTTCTGTTCGGATTGGTGCGTGGAGGAGTGGCGCCTGCGCTCCGACCCGGGCTTTTTGCGTCAGAAAGTACTGGAGCGGGACCGGGGCGTTTGCTCGGTTTGCCGAATCGACTGCATGGCCGAATGGATGCGGCTGAAACGCGCGCGCGGAGCGGCGCGGGCCCGGGCGTGGGCCGATTGGGGGATTCGTCCGGGACAGCGGAAGAGTCTGTGGGACGCTGACCACATCGTCGCGGTGGTGGAAGGCGGCGGCGAGTGCGATTTATCGAACTTGCGGACGTTGTGCTTGAAGTGCCACCGGGCGGCGACGGCCGCTTTGCGGGAGCGGCGAGCGCGTGAGGGGCGACCTACCGCCTAGTGGCGCCGCCAGTTGCGATGGTTGATTCCCGGGCGATGCGGACCTGCCAGCACCAGCGGCCCACTTTCGTCTGAGCCGCTGCAGGACGAGCGACGTTAAAGGTCGAAAATAAATGGCGCACTTTCTTGCCAGCGAAGATTTTCGATGAGGCTCAAGCGGGCAAAGACCATTCCAGCAGGGCTCACATATCTGAGGACGAGATTCAGAGAAGGAGCACTTCGATCGGTGAGCCCCTAGCCCTCTTCATCCGCTCATACACGGGCCGGCTTTGCCAGGAGGTGTACCTCGCCTTTGATGAACGCGAGTACTACCACAGCGAAAAGCGCGGCGAAGATCCATCTGAGGTGTACACGCGGCCAATGATATGTCGGATACTCGAAGATCAGCAGACGTTTCACGAAGGGTAAGCTATGAGGCTGCCCATGGGATGAAAATTGCCTTTGGCTTAGGATGAAAACTGGATGTTCCCAGCAGCAAAGACACGGCGGAGGCACTTCGGCTCATGTCTCCTCAGCTCATTGCCGATGTCACGCTCTACTCCGCGGCGGATGGCGGCAAGAAGATCGATGCACAGCCCGGATGGGGCTGCCCATGCTGTTGCTCGAAGTCCTCGCCTTTTGTTGGTTGGGACGGTTGGCCGCTGCTTGATGAGCCACTGGCTCCCGGCGACCGGCGGCGGATTGGCTTCGTGTTTCTTTCCGGCGAGGAGGCAGCGGAGATCTTCCGGAAAGCTGGCACTTTCTATTTGTGGGAGGGCCGCTTTATCGGCGAAGCGGTCGTAGTCACCGCGTCTGGCAAAGGTTAAGTTTTGCAGCGTCGTCGGTAGGAACGTAAACAAAGTGTGATCTTCAGAGAAAAATGACGGGCTTTCTTCGACGCTATTTGACGTCCGCGTTAGCGCGGTGTCGCCGCCCCCGCAAGCGGTCCTTTACGCAACGGCTAGTAGGGCGACGAGGATGGCACTATTTTGCGGACGCCTACGGCGTTTTGCAGGAGTCATCCGCGCCTCGTGACGAACACGCAATCTGGGATACTTTGCGATCCCGCAAGCCTGGTTCTCTACGGGCGATGCCAAGCCAGTTCGAGAGCTCAGGCGCGATCTAGAAAGGGTGAATCGCGGCGAACCTTGAGCGAACCGTTTTCTCCATTCGAATCGAAACCGCTCAGCACACCAGTAGAACCATCGAAAACTTCCACATTTGACAAAAGTGCGGCTTCCGGCTCTACGGACAAGAAGATTTGTCTTGACAGAAGAGTGTTCCGGCGCTTAAAATCGATCCATGCTGGCGACGTTGCAAATCGTA
>DATFZA010000549.1:0-15641 GCA_035314765.1 Bryobacteraceae bacterium | reverse complement strand
TCTTGCCGTCCACCTCGACGTACTCGATGGTCATGCGTAGCGAGTCCTGCGGACCGCACTGGAACTCATGAGTGGACTGGCCGGGATGCCGGAGTTGGATCGCACTGGGATCTTCGATATCGAAAATCTTTTCCTGGCCTTCCACCAGAACCGCCAGGCGCGCCCGCTTGTTGGCGCTGTTGCACTCCAGCCGCACGGCCAAACCCTCGGCTTTTTTCATTTCGGGCGCCCATAGCCTCGGTTCCTCGGCCGGCGGCAAATCGGAATGGCGCAGCACCGGCGGATGCTCGCGGGCCCATTCGTCAACCGCGCGCATCTTGACTTCCTTTTGTTGAGGATCGGGATGGACGTAACGAAGAATCGAGTCGGCTTGCTCGCGCTGCGCTGGAGTGCGGGCGTAGCGCTTCGCGAACTCGGCGAACTTTTTCGCGTCCTCGCGGTTGCCGGTCTCGAGCGCCGCATAGGCGCGGGCCGCAAAATAATGCGGCGCCTGCTCCCCGGTAACGGTCTTGATCCCGCTCAGGGCGTCAATCGCGCCGGCGTAATCGCGCGCTTCCATCAGACTCATTCCTAATTCCATCCGCGCTTCGGCGTAGTTAGGTTTCAACTCCACCGCCCGCCGCAGCGCCGGCAGGATGTCCGCCGCTGGGGCGCCGTTGTTGTGACGCAGCACCGCGTAGTGGAAACACATCTGCGGATCCGTGGTTCCGGCTTCAAACGCCTTGCCAAAATACTCGATGGCAGCCGGCGTTTCCCCGTTCTGCCATGCCAGGTAGCCCAATGACTCGTTCAACTCGGGACGGCGTGGATCGGTCTTCAGCAGTTCCCGATAGGCCGTTGTGGCTTCCGCGGTTTTTTGGATGACGGCCAACAGATCCGCCAGCATCAATTTCGAATCGAACGGCGAGACTTCCGCCTGCTCCGGCTGTTCGGCGGACTTCTCCAGTTTGACGTCAAACAATGCGCCGTACAATGCCTGGTGTTCGAAATAGCTATGCAAATCCTGCTCCACTTTTTCAGCCGTTTTTCCGTAAACCGACTGGCAGGCGTCTTCAAAACTTTGTCCGGAGCCGATGGCGACGGCGAAGTCGCCGAACTTAGGCTTGTATTCGGGCCAGAGCATCAACATATGGACAAGCGCCCAACTCTCCGCGTAGAAAAGCCCAACCCGGTCTCTCTCGTTGTACAGCGGAGAATTTTGGTCTACTCGCGTCAGAGTGCTCAACGGAATCCAACGGTTGTTGCGCAGTTGCTGTATGTGCCCGGGAAGAATGGCTCCGATGGCCACTTGCTTGCCCGTTGGCTTGAGCGACGAATATACTTCGGCCCAGCCTTCATTGATCCAGGGAGGAAGCTTTAGCCCGGTGTGACGCAGGACGAGATGCGTGTACTCATGCAGCGCTACCGGATAATGTTCTCCGGAAGCATCCTGCATCACGATGTAGTCGCGCATCCGGCTGGACGTGTAATAGGCGAAAGCGGTGCTGCGCGCGCGATACGGGGCATACTGCTTCTCGGAGTTGAAGGCGATGATGCGAACGGGAAACTCCGGAGCTTTCTTGGAGCCGCTGGTTTCGAGAAAAAAGCTGCGGACCTGCTCGAAGAAAAGGAGGGCTTCACGAGCCTTCTTCTCGCTTGCCGTGGAATACAGCTCGAAATGCGGGGTTGTCAGCCGGATCCAATGTTCCTCGCCGGCCAATTCCGGGACAAACGAAACCAGAAAGAGTAAGAGGCGGAGGGTAAGGCGCATTCTGCCTCAGAATAACCGAAAGTGAGAAAAAGTTCTAGAAGGCGTGAAACAAACGCAAGGTTGAGTCACGACGAATAGGTCGGTGTGAAGCGAAAAGTCACGTCCGGATGCCGCTGGAGAGAACGCGTGCCCGAACTGCTTCATGGACGGGGGAGTTCCCAATTTCTCTTCGATGTCGCGATGGGATGCGCCAGTTCCGTTTCGGAGCCGATAAAGCCCCAAGTGTACCAGACGTGCCCTTTGGCGATGCGGCGAAAATATTCGATGGCTTTGTCGCGCTCGCCGTTGTAGAGATGCCAGTTGCCAATGCCATAACCAACTGTGTCGAAGATCAACTCAGATTCGTCATCGCCCGGCGTGGGTGGTGGCGGCGCGATCTCGGCTTCCGTCATGCGGCCCTGGAAGAAGCGCACCAGGTTGAAGTAGAACACGGTGTGCCCGGAGTTCGATTGCATTTCCGGACCGACTTTGGCCAGCGCCTGCTCGGCTTCTTCCTTCCGGCCGGCACGGCGCGAAGCGGCGTAGCACCAGTTGGTAAAGTTCACCATTGAGTCCTGGTCCTTGGCCAGGGTGGCGCCATGGCAAAAAGCATCCGCGGCGGGGCCGAAGTCGCCCAGGAAATAATTTGCCAGGCCGAGATGATAGTAAGCGTCCGATATCGTCGGATCGAGCTTGGCGGCGCGCTTGAGATCGTCACGCGCTCGCGCAAATTGGCGCAGCGGAAGCTCCCGGTGGCCGCGTTCCGTAAGCACTTCGGCATTATCCGGTTCAATGCCCAGCGCGCGGGTGCATGTCTCCACCGCTTCTTTGATCTGCTGAATCGAGTTCTGCGCCTGCGAGAGTTTCAAGAACAGCTTGACGTTTTTCGGGTCGGCGGCCAACGCTTGTTCGGCAGCCGCGACCACGCCTTTCTCGTCGGGTTTCGAGTAAAACTTGGTACCCAGCGGCGACGTGATTTCCAGCGCGGGCTTTTCTCCAGCGCCAAGCAAGCCCGCCAACAGGTACAGCGAAAGGAAGCATCTCTGCAACATGGTTCCCAAATTATAGCGGACCACTGTGGGCCGGCTCTCGGGGCGCGCAGAAGGGAGAATGAAAACCGCCGACCGCGCGGCGCGGATGGGGACACAGCGGGTCCGGGTCCGAACTCCCTCAATCGAATTTATCGTAGCTGTGTCCCCTGGGCGCCTGGCATGCTGGCAGGTTTTCGAGAGGCGACGTGTTTGTAACCCCACCCATGGCCGAGGCCGCCAGGCAGGCCTTTGCCTGTGCCTGGAGTTGCTGAACCTGGAAAAAAGGCTCTTATTTGGCCTCGGCGGACGCGAGTTGGGCCTCCGGCTCGATCTCCACGCTTCTTTGCCCCGGATCATAGTAGAAGCGCTCGCGAATGATTTTGCCATCCTGCCAGACTTGAAACGCCACTTCCTCGAGGCGAAATCTCCGGCCATCGGGAACCGTATATTCGAAGGTCCAATTGATGGCCGCAAGGTTGCCGTCCACCAGAACTGACTCGGCCCGGCTGACGTGCATTTCCTTGAATCTCGTCAGCACCTGCCGCTCGTGTTCCAGCAGCTTGGCTAGACCTTGGCGCGGTGGCTCATTGTTCTCCTGCATGCTTGCGTCTTGAGCATAGAATTCTTGAATTGCTTCCAGAAACTTGCCCTGCTCGACAAGCCGGATCAGGTTGTTCACGTTCTCGCGTACGGTTAAAGGCATGGTGTTGCTCCTGACCTCATTAGGCCATTAGGTGGCCAAGAGAATCGCTCGCATTCGGACGGCGCGGAGCAGGTTTGGACGGAAGAAATGGTTTAATGGCCTGCGCCGTCTTGGATGCTCTTGGGAGTGACCCCGAGCACGCGGCGCATATGGTAGGCGAGATGGCTCTGGTGCGCAAACCCGGTTTCGAGCGCCACCTGGCTGATGGACAATTCTCCGCCGAGCAGCAACGTTTTGGCCCGGTCCACGCGGCGCTGAATCACATACTGATGAATGGGCTGTCCCACGGAATTGCGAAACGCGGCCTTGCAGTGGGAGACGCTCAAGCCGGCATTCCGCGCGATTTCGTCGAGCGAAAGGTTTCGCGCCAGATTGTCCTCAATGTACGAGATCGTCTGTTTCAGCCGATGGCCGGCCATCCCGCCCGGCGTGTTGCTGGTTTTCCGCGAAACCGAGGAATGGAAGTGCAGCAAGTGCAGCGAAAGAGCCGTGGCCAGACTGTCCAGGTAAAGCGTGCCGTTGGGATAACCGGCTTCCATCTCGGTTTTCAAGGCCCATCCGATGTGTTCGATTTGGCGGTCGCGTACTTGGAACCGATTGACCAACTCAACCTGCTTTGGATCGACGTCGATCTGGTTCGCGGCCATGCGGAGCAGACGCTCCGGAAGTCCCAAGACTAACGCGGTGTCTTTCTGGCGGATCTCCCAACGGCTGGCCACGCCGGCGGGAACAATATCGACGTCGCCATGTACACTCAGCCCGCTGTGGCGGCGGCCGTCTCGCTGGCAAGCGATGTGAACGGAGGGTCCTACGTGAATGACCACGACCGGGCTTGGCCGGCCGGAGAAATCATAAACCCCGGGCGGATCGACCTGCAAACTCACCATCAGCCTGGGTTCTTCCGGTCGGGCAACTTCGGTCATCGCTCTATGTTCTCTGCGCTTAATTATCTCTGCCCTTTATTATCTCCGCTATTAGCGCGACTTGCCGCTCCAAAAATCGGGGTCGCTTTCGGCGAACTGCCCGGAAACATGGCTGAGACGCGGGTCGATCCGGAACAACACATGCTCCTGGCTGATTTCGATGCCCGCTGGCGATCTCTTGGCGCCGTCCGGGACCACGGACGTTCTGGCCACAGCTTCATCCAGGGCGCGAAGGCTGTTCACGGGCGTGAGAAAGACGTACGTTCCCGACGCCATCCCGGATATGACCTGATAGGCCATCTCGGGGCGATTGAGATTGACGAAATCGTAACGGGCGCGCCGCTGCCTCACCAACTCGGCAAAATCGGCGTCTGCGCCAAAGCGCACCTGAAAGATGGTCGACAAGACATAGCGCGCCTGCGCCAGGGCCTTAACGCCCTCTTCCGCCCGATAGCTGAGACCCTGCCGGTAAAATCCGATCCAGGCGCGCGAATTGGCCGGCAATGGCGAGGCCAAGGCTTTGTCCACATCCTCGATGCTTCCGAAGGAATCGTGCATCTCAATCAGCCAGTTTTCCGCTTTGCCCGAGATCGCTGTCAGGCCGACGACGTTGATCGGAACCTTCGCCTGGACATAGGTTTGTACGGAAGCGGCGTTATCGGTATACCGAATGACCCGGATCAACGCAGGCGCTTCGCTTTGCGCATAGGTAACCGTGAGGGCACACAGACCAAACGTGAATACCGACTTGAACACCATTCTCCTTAAGTGTAGTGACGCGCGCCAGGAAGAATCCGCGCAGGCGCCCATGACACTATAGGAAAATGCTTTATCTCACCGAGCAAGACGTTCTCGATCTGCTTCCGATGAACGAGTGCATCAAGATGATGCGGCTGGCCTTTGAGGAGCTGGCGCAGGGCAAAGCGCAGAACCAACCCAGACGGCGTCTGATTCTGCCAGAGACAGGGTCCGTGCTGCACAGCATGGCCGGGGCCTTTGGCAAATATTTTGGGACCAAGTTCTACTCGACCAACGCCAAGTTCGGTGCGCATTTCTTGTTCGCGCTGTACGACGCCCGCACCGCAACCCCGTTGGCGCTCATGGAAGCGAACCACTTAGGCCAGATCCGCACTGGCGCGGCCAGCGGCTATGCAACAGACTTGATGGCGGCGCCGGACGCCTCCGTGCTCGGAATTATCGGGTCGGGCTACCAGGCCAAGTCCCAGTTAGATGCGATTCGCGCCGTGCGCCCGATACAGACGGTGCGGGTCTGGAGCCGCGACGCGGCCAAGCGAAAACGGTTTGCCGAAGACTACGGCGTGACGGCGACCGATACCGCGGAAGAGGCGATTCGGGGAGCCCAGATTGTGGCGACCGCGACCAACGCCAAGGATCCGGTAGTCGAAGATGCCTGGATCGCCGATGGCGCTCACATCAACGCGATGGGTTCTAATATCGCCAACCGGCGCGAACTACCGGCGGACTTGGTGAAGCGCGCCGGACTGGTTGCCGTGGATTCGCTGGAACAGGCCAAGATCGAAGCGGGAGATTTGATCCTGGCGGACAGTTGGGCCAACGTCGTGGAACTGCAGAAGGTGAAGAAAGAGTATCAGCCCTCGCGGATTACGATCTTTAAGTCGATCGGCTTAGGCGTGGAGGACGTGGCTGCCGGGGCGTTCATTTACGAACGCGCGCTGGCTACTCCTGAAGTGTTTGCGGCTCGGAATCTCGCCAGGCGCTGATCTTCAAACGGCGGCAGACCCAGCACAGACCTTCATTAGAGTTCGGCGCGCAATCGGCGCCGCAGACCGAGCATTTCTCGACCCGCTTGAGGTGGTCGCTCTCGACCGAGCGCTTGGCTTCTTCCAGCAGCGTCTGATCGATCACGGGTTCGGATCCGGGAAGCGGTCTACGTTTCATAATTTCAGACTACCTTATTACGCGCCCCGGTAGTTGCCAAGAGCCGGATTTTATCCGGTGGTAGTACTGCATCAGGCCGCTCGATCGGCCCGGAAGATATAACCCGCGTCCAGCGAAGCCGAACAGCGGGCGCACTTCTGACCCGGCTTGGTCTTGGATACTTTGCCGTTGCTGAGAATGGTTGCTTCCACGGTATGGGTGCAAATGGGGCAGTACACGGAACCGTGCACAGCGAAAACTTTGGCGGCGGCCTTCACGGGAACTTGGGGGTTCATCTTAATCCTCCCTACTATTTCTATCGTCACTGCTTAGGACGCAGATTAGGACAAAATGGATTGCGAAAATTTTGTAAAGGTTTGGTACTGGGAGCCGGGGAGGCGACCAGGGGGTCGCCCGCCGACCGAGGAGCCGACCGAGGGGTCGGCCCCACAGGGGACCGTTAAGCCACGGGGTTCTCGGCCGTTCATCCTTTGGATAGCCGTCGCAGTTTGCGGCGGAGCCGAGCGTTACGCTACGGATCCGTCATGAAATAACTCTGCCGTCGCAGCGCATCCGCTCCGTTGAAAATCACTCCGGCGCGGGTGCTGGAGTAATGGGAGTGAGTACGGGGAGCGGTGGCCTTAGTTCATCAACGCCTGATACACCATCGTGCGCGTTTGCCGAAAGACCGACACGTTCTGCGCTTGCGGAAGCTGCGCCATCATCACGGTCACCAACTTCTCCTTCGGGTCGACCCAGAAGTAAGTCCCGGTGATTCCGGACCAGGAATAATCGCCCACGGAGCCTGGAACCGGATTGCGGCCGGAATCCACGCGCACGGCGAAGCCGAGGCCGAAGCTGGTGCCCATCTCCGGGACCGGACCGAAAGCGCCCAAGGCCATGGCGACCGGCGTATGACGCTCCGTCGTTGCCGGTAGCTGATCGGAGGTCATCAGCGCAACCGTCTTGGGCGCTAGAATGCGGACGCCTTCGAGTTCCCCGCCATTGAGCAGCATCTGGCAAAAACGTGCGTAGTCTCCAGCGGTAGAGAACATGCCGCCACCGCCAGAAAGAATAGCGGGCCTCTGCGATGGGTCGGCAAACGGCAAGCCGGACTGCCCGTCGGCCTTGGCAAGACGCCCCATGGCCGCCGGTTTCACCCAATAGGCGGTGTCGGGCATCTTCAGCGGGCCGGTGATGCGCTCCTGCACAAAGGCATCGAGGTCCATCCCGCTAGCCACTTCCACCACGCGGCCCAGCACGTCGGTGGAAACGCTATATTCCCAATCTTCGCCCGGCTGGTGGAGCAGCGGCATGGTGGCGATGGTCTTCACCATCTCGGCGAGAGATTTCGACGCAAAGAGGTTCGCCTTGCGATACATCTGGTCGACCGGCGAGTTGCCGAACAATCCGTAAGTCAATCCGGACGTGTGCCGCATCAGGTCCTGCACCGTCATCGCGCGCTTGGGCGCCAATCCTTCCGATCCAACTTTGACCTCTTTGAACTCCGGCAAATACTGCGCGACCGGCGCGCCGATATCGAGCCTGTCCTCTTCAGCCAGGATCATCGCGGCAACCGTGGTGATGGGCTTCGACATAGACGCCACGCGGAAAATAGAATCCTTTTTCATCGGCGTCTGCGTCGCGCGCTCCTGATAACCGATGGCGTCATCTGCAACGACCTTGCCATTGTGAACAATCAGCAGCACGGCCCCCGGCATGCGTTTTTTCTCGACATCGGCCTCAAAAGCATGCTTGGCCTTCTCCAGGCGTTTGGATGAGAACCCGGCATCCTCGGGACGGTTGGCCACTGGAAGGGACTGCGCGAAGGACGCGGCGCAAACCAGGGCGCCGGCCAGCAACATGGGTAGATTCGATTGGTAACGGGGCATGGGACTAGTTTAGTCTAGCGGGGTTGCTCCGAAGATACTTACGGGCCCGGCGAGATACGTTGAAAATTCGGGAGGGCCGACGAGGCGTCGGCCGCGGACCAGGGGTCCGCCCCACGTTCTACTCGGCCAAAGCCGTGGCGCGGGCCGACAGGGTAATGTACCCGAGCTTCTTGGCCTGATCCGCGAGTTGTCTGCAGAGTTCACGATAGTTCGGCACGTTCATCCGCTTGCTGCGCAGCGCTCGGGCATAATCCAGGTTCAACTTCAGTTCAGGATTATGCAGTTTCGCGATCCGTGCTTGAAGCTCGGGAGGAACGGTGTTGCCGGGTGCGGAGGAAAGTCTCCAGGAACATATTTGAGCCGATGCATTGGCAAACTCATTGGGCGTCAGCGCGGCTCGCTTGCCGGCTTCGCGGCAGGCGGCGATAGCGTCCGCGCTGCGGTTCGACATCTCCAAAGCATCGGCCGCAGTCACAAAAGCCTGCGTTGCACGGTCATCCAAGTGCGCCTTATCGAAAGCCGCAGCGGCTTTCTGCGCTTCTTGTGCGGCGTTTTGAAATTGCCCTTTCGCGATCCACAACTCCGCCCGGCCGAGCGCCAGGGCTCCCTGATTCTCAGGCTGAATTCCCGGACCTCCTTCTTCCGCCAGGTCTTTCTCCGCTTGAGTGAGGTTTCCCGCAGCCGTGTGAACGGAACTCAATTCCGACAGCGCCAGCGAGAGGGTAAACGGGTTATTGGTCCGGCGCAGCTCTGTTACAGCATGCTCCGCGAGCTGTTGTGCCTGATCCAGTTGTCCTCGCACCCGGGCTAGCACGGCCTGAAGAAGCAGCATGCTACCCAGGTCTTCGTGGGCGCCTGATTTCTCAATGGTCTTAGCCGCCAGCCGAGTCACTGTGTCGGCATCGGTAAACCGCCCCATACTAATGTAGAGTTCCGCGAGTTCGTTCCGAATATAGTCCGGGCTATTGCCCGTCTCAATCCTCAAGGAGACCGCCTCCTGAAGATTCGTTTCCGCCTGCTTCCAATCGCGATTGGCCTTCTCAACAACGCCGAAGCCAACCAGGAGATTTGCCAACTCCGCCTTGTTTCCCAGCTCTCGGGCAATAGCGACGCCTTGCTCATACGCTTGCCGAGCCGCCTGGAAATCCCCGTCAAAATAAAGATAGTTGCCCCGAATGCGCCACGCTTTACTCAGACAGTCGCGATCCCCGATCGCTTCGCAAGTTTGGCGAGCCTCAGCTTGAACGGAGGAAAAGTTCGGATCGTTCAGGTTCTGCATGGCACCGCCCTCGAGCAGGCGAGCGCGGGCGAATGTGTACCGTGCGCCGCGAGCCTTTGCTTCCTCAGCGGCCTGATGGGCCAGTGCTCGCGTCCGCGCATAATCGTCCAGTGTCCCCACCGCCGATGCCTCAGTCAAGTCGATTCGAGGATCGTTGCCCGCCGGCTTCGGCAGCCGCCGTAACTCATTCAGTGTGGCTTGGGCGTCGGCGACCCGCTGGGCCCGCCATTGCGCCCGCGCCAAATTGAGGCCGTCGTCCAGACTATCCGGGAACAGTTTGAAAACGGTCTTGTAGATTTCGATCGCGCGATCCCACTGCTGCACACTAGCGCGATAACGAGCTTCAACTCCAAGTTGGTCCAGCCGGTCGAGCGATCCGGCAAGATCAAACGCACGCCGGTCCTCCTCGTTGGCGCGCGTGCTATACCCGAGCGCTGTCCACGCCTCCGCCAGCGCCGAATGGGTCAGCGCGTTTTGAGGATCGGCGGCGATGGCAATCTCCAGATGCTGGCGCGCCGCCATCGGATCGCCGCGGCGCAGCGCCGCCAGTCCTTCCGAATATTCGCGCATCGCGCTGGCCGCGGGCCAACGCGCCAGAGTGGGAGCATCCGCCTTCAGTCCCAACTCAGTCCTTAGCCGGCGGCCCAGACGGGTAGTCAAATCCAGCAGATCGGCAGCCGAGCCTTCATCGATAACGGTCCCGACCCGCTCGCCCGTTCGCGCCTGCAGCACGCCCAGGTCGACGCGTACCCGGCATTGAGGGCACGTCCCGGTGACAACGTAAGAACCTAAGACAAAGGAATCCGCCCCCAAATTGTTTTGCGCCGAGCGGAGCAAGGTCGACCGCGATTCGCTATCGCCGGTTGGACCCAGATCGGCGCGCCAGCGGACCACATCTTCAGCGGGAATCGTCCGCAGCTTGCCTCCCGCCGCGAGTTCCGACGTCAGCATCTCCGGCAGTGCCGTCTGCAGCCAGGCTTCCGTCGAGGTCTTAGACAAATCCCGGACCCGCAGAACCGCAATCGACTGGCGCATCGGCGGCTGGACCGAAGGGCGATGCAGCCAGAACCAAGTCGTCAGTGCAGTGGCTATGAGTACCGAGCCGCCAATAATGATGACGATCCTGCTAGTTCGTGAAGGTCGCGCCTTGATCTCGACCTCAACGTCCGGCGAAACGACGTCCCTCGCTGCGGTCATCTCTTCCGCCCTAACGCGAGTTACATGCGCCACGAACCGGTAACCACGCCCCGGATCGGTGACGATGTACCGGTTCTCGCCGCGCTTCTCTCCCAGCGCCTTCCGCAGTGTCGAAATACTCTGCGTCAGGTTGTTCTCTTCCACCTCCGCTCCGCTCCAAACCTGCGCAAAAAGTTCCTCTTTGAAAACCGTCTGACCCGCTCGCTCCACCAGCATGAGGAGCGTGTCGAAAGGCTTGGGCGTAAGTGGAATTCGCGACCCGGCCCGCAATAGAACTCGCGGCTTGGGCAACAGCTCAAATTCATCGAACTGATACTTTTCGATATGTTCGGCTGTCAGACCTGGCGCCACGAAACTCATGAAAATGGGTGCTTTCAGAAAATTTCAGGTGAGCCACCAGTGTAGTTCAGATCGCCGAACGATACAACGGCTAGCAGTCCCGGACCAGCTCAGCCGAATCCATGAAGCTGGTACTTTTCGATATGTTTCGCCATGACTACCGGTACCAGAGCTCCCAAGAAACAAGACATTTTCAGAAAAATTCACCAGGCCCTAAGGACTTCTCAGGCCGTTCGATGCGATAACCCTAAGTGAAGTAAAGCTTCGCAACCGGGGTGGGTAAGAGGAGGGGCCGATGACGCTTCGAAGTTTTCTATTACGATCCGCAGCGGTCTGGCTATTGGTGTTGCCGGCAGTTGGCGACCCCGCCAGAGATAAAATTAACGGAAATTTTTGCAGCGGGGTTAACGCCCTTGCCTTCGTTCGAGGAATACAGGCATTTTGTGACGCTTTCTCCCCCTCTTCTCCGCCCGAAGACGTGGAGGTTAAAAATAAGCCCAACGGCACCGTCGATGTTGATTCCAATGCCAAACCCTTCGGGACGAATCTAAGTACAGCAAATCCTAATAGCCTAGTACAGAGTTTGGGTCCTAGCGGGCCCGCGCCGAACTATAGGATCGCTACAGCCGACACGGCCGCTGCGTCGACGGCGCAAACGCCTCCGGCGGGCAAGGCAAACAGGCAAGCGGCAATAGACGATTTTAATGGCGACGGAGTCACCGACGGCGCACTGATAACCTTTTCCGGAATCACCGTCACCCTGTTTAATGCCGACGGAACGATACTCTCGACCTCGAGCTATCCGATCTCTGGTATGGGGCCCAGCATCCTTACTGCAGACTTTAACGGGGACGGGGTTCCGGATCTTGCAGTGACGGAAAACGACGCCTCCGGACAAGGCAACGTAGTCGTCCTGCTGGGAAAAGGCGATGGTACATTTGGCCCTCCGGCAAAGTTCCCAACGGGACCCGTTGGACCTTTTGCCTTCTATCTTGCGACTGGGGATTTCAACGGGGACGGCAACGCCGACCTGGCGGTTACGAATGAGCCCTCCGCGATCGGAACCGCCGGCAACGTCGCCGTGCTTCTCGGCAAAGGGGACGGGACGTTCTTCCCGGCCGTGAGCTATCCCGTGGGAGAGTTTCCCGGAACCATCGTCGCCGCCGATTTCAATGGTGACGGCAAGGTGGATCTCGCGGCTTTGGATAACGAAGTGGGCATCGCGAATTACGTGAATAAAGTGTGGGTGCTGCGGGGCAAGGGAGACGGAACGTTCCAGCCGGCCGTATCCACCGCGACGGGAACAGGCAGCGGCTATCTTTCGTTCGTCGACTTGAATCACGATGGAAAGATGGATTTGGTCATTGCGGACCAGCTTGCAAGCGCAATGGCGGTGATGCTTGGCAACGGCGACGGCACATTTCAAGCAGCAACGGAATACGTAGCGAGCGCCCAGACGGCCGCCATCGCGCCTGTTCCTCTGAACGATGGGAGTATTTCGCTGTTTATCCCCGACAACGCAGACGGGGCCACGTTTATCTTCTTCGTCGCCGGCGATGGGACCATCAACGTTCCGCAACTGCAGACCATCGGGTCGGGTCCAACGTCTGTCGTCGCTGCAGATCTGAACGGGGATGGCCAGCCGGATCTTGTGATAACAGATGCAGAGGCTGGGAACATCTATGTTGAACTCGCCACCGGAGGCGGCCTGTTTGCCAGTCCCGTCACACACTCGCTTGGCTCGCAACCTGGCGCCTTGGCTCTCGCCGATCTGAATGGAGACGGCAAACCCGACGTCATTGCGGCGGATGCGACCGGTCTGGACGTGCTTCTCGGCAAGGGCGACGGAACGCTCGGCGCACTCAAGACCTTCCCGGCTGGCGGAAGCCTAGGTTCAGTCACAATAGCGGATTTCAATTCCGACGGTAAACCGGATGTCGCCGCGGCGAATATCCTTCAGCATCCTTTCGGGACAGATGCGACCAGCGGCGTGGTTTCTCTCTTCATTGGCAATGGCGACGGCACTTTCCAGAACGTGCGGACAATCTCGCTAGCAGGCGGCTTGCTTCCGCTTTCCACTGTGACTGGGGACTTCAACGGCGACGGCAAGCCCGATCTGATCGTGGCCTTTAGTCCAACCGACTTCAACCAGCCCGGAGGTCTCGCAGTGCTCCTGGGAAAAGGGGACGGGACGTTCCAATCGCCCACCAACATCACGCTGCCCGGCCCGATAATTCTGCAGGGCGTGGGCAGCGCGGCCTCCGCCGCGCTCGCCGTGGGGGATTTTAACGGCGACGGAAAGCTGGACATCGTGACTGCCATCCATGGCGCAGGCTCGAACCAAGTCGCGGTGTTGCTCGGCAATGGCGATGGGTCGTTTCAGACGCCGATCCTCACCAGCACCAGCACCGGGCCGCCGATGATCGCCGTCACCGATCTGAACGGCGACGGCAAACTGGATCTGCTTCTGGCCGATTGCTGCGGACTCAGCGAAGCGAGTAACTTGCTCGGCAACGGGGACGGAACCTTTCAGCCCGAGCAGCAGTTTCCCTCCGGTCCGAACCCCAGGGGTATTGCTGTGGCGGATTTCAACGGCGATGGACTTCCCGACGCAGCCGTCATCGGCCAAGTGCAGCAGCCCGACCGCGGCACGCTCTCAATCATGTTCAATATGGCTAGTTCAGCCACTACGACGGCCGCGACGACAACTACCGCAAGCCCAGTTTCCGCGACTTTCAGCCCCAATGCTCAGAGCGTGACTCTGAACGCCACGGTGACCAGCAACTCCACTCCGGTCAGCGGCGGCACAGTAACGTTCACCGTGCTCGGCGCGACGGATTTGGCTAATGTCACAAATGGAAGCGCGAGCGTGAGCTTCAGCATTCCCGGCGGCACGGCGGCCGGTAACTACCCGATCCAAGCGGTCTACAATCCCGCCAGCGGATTCGCCACCAGCACCAACACCCAACAACTCAGCATCGCGAAAGCCACGCCAGTCATCACCTGGTCCGCGCCCGTCAGCATCGTTTCCGGCACGCCCCTCAGCGCGACGCAGCTGGATGCTACAGCAAACGTACCCGGCGCATTCGCCTACACTCCACCTGCCACAACGGTCCTCCCGGTCGGCAATAATCAGACGCTCTCTGTGCTCTTCACGCCAACGGACACCACGGACTACAACACACAGACCGCTACGGTCTCGATCAACGTTACTGCCCCAAGCGAGCCGGCGCTCACCATCGCGAAGAGCCATAGCGCCAGCTTCACGGCAGGCTCGACCGGTACATACATGATCGTGGTCGGAAACGCAACCGGCGCAGGTCCCACCAGCGGCGCCATAACAGTAACCGACAACGCACCCATTGGACTCACAGTCACCGCCATGAGCGGCACCGGCTGGAGTTGCCCCACTCTGCCAACCTGCATGCGCTCCGACCCACTACAGCCCGGCCAGAGTTACTTGCCAATCATGGTCACTGTCGGCGTAGCCGCTAACGCGCCATCCAGTCTGACGAACATGGCCACCGTATCCGGCGGCGGATCGGCTTCGGCCACGGCCGGCGATCCCACCAGCATCGGCGCCGCAGGCCCCAGTCAGTTTGCCTTCACCTGGACGGCGAACCCGCCCGCCGGCGGCAGCATTACGCCCGCTTCGGGATCGCTGTTTACGGCTGGTACGACTATAACGGTTAGTGCCACTGCTACCGCTTGTTACTTGTTCTCCAGTTACAGCGGAGCTATAGTCGGTAGCACCAATCCGGCCATGCTGCTGATCGACGCTCCGCAATCTGTCGTCGCTAATTTCGCGCTCAATGCGAAAACCAATGTCACGCCGCAGATCACCACGCAGCTCTCCGGTTACCGGTACAATCGCTTGACTCAGATTTATGCACAAGGCCTCACCGTGACCAACAACGGAGCAGCCGTAAACGGCCCGATATACGTCGCGCTCGATACGCTTACGACCGGCACAACACTGGTGGCCGCCTTAGGAGCCTCGCAATGCGCCAGTCCAGCCGGATCGCCCTACGTGCTGCTGAGCAATACGGGAATCGGCGCGGGCCAGTCGCTCACGCTCACTCTCCAGTTCACTTCGGCCGCCGGCCCGCCGTTCGTGTACACGCCGCGCTATCTGGCCGGCACCGGCCTCCAGTAACCAACAGGAGAATAACATGAGATCAACAATAATCAATTCATTCCTCGTGACGTTGGTTTTTGCGGCGACGGCCGCCGCAGCGCCGCTCACGGTCACGCTGAATACAGCCGGCCTGCCCGCCGGCGACTACCTGTTCGATTTCCAATTCATCAACGGAGACAATGCGACCGGCAACAATATCGCGACCGTCAGCGGATTCGCCTCCACCAACTTGACGCTGGGAGCGCTTTCTTTGTTTGGTACGGCGAGCGGCGCCAGCCTGGTAAGCGGCGTGACCCTGACCGACGGCCCGATCACGGAAGTAGACCAGGCCTTCACCGATACCGGTGCCGCGGCCAGCGTGTCCTTCACGGTGAACTATTCCACCAACTACGCGTCCCCCGGCCCCGGCGACGCCTTTACTTTCGCTATCACCGACACCAGCCTCAACTCCACGCGCAGCGCCGGAGATGGAGCCGAACTCGAGATCGACCTGACACGACCCAACCCGCCC
>DATFZA010000548.1:0-7950 GCA_035314765.1 Bryobacteraceae bacterium | reverse complement strand
GAGGGCGCGCTAGGCGCCGTAGGTGCCACCGGCGTCTCCGCTTCCTCGATCTCGCCCTTGTGCACGGTCAGTGTACCTCGCATCGTGTCCAGCCGAAGTTGTGGTCCGTCGCTGGACCCGGAGGACACGATCGTCGCTCCGTGGCGCTCGTCGCTAATCGTCAGGGCGTCTCCGTAATTGTTATGGGCCTCGCCGCGTTGGGTGCTCGCTTTGAGGTCGAACTTTGCCTTTTCCGGCAAACCGAGGTCAATGTCCCCGCTATGGGCAATCCTGACCTCCATTTTCGGAATCGTCTTGCCCGGCGATAGTTGGATGTCGCCGCGATCCAGGTTCAGTTCCAGCGATTGCGTGAAATTGGTCAGATGGATGTCGCGCGAGTGGGCCACAAGCCGGATGGGCCCGATCATATTCTCGCCCGTAACCTCGCCGGCGCCCATACGAATTTGGCCCGGCAGCTTTTCCAGATTGAGGGTAACTTGCGGATCTTCATAGCGCACCGGCTGCATCAGCTTGCTCAACTGGATCTGGCCGACATAGGCCCCGTTTACCGTCACCGGGCCGGCGATATCGGATAACTCCAGATCTTGTCCATGCCCTTTCAAGTCCACTGCACCTTTGACGTCCGTCGCGCGGATGATGTCGCTGCGCCGCGTCTCCACGCGAACCATCCCGCCGATCTTTTCCAGCCGGACGCCGGCGTTGTCCGAGGTCAGGTCGACATTGCCTTTAATGTCCTGGATGTCGAAGTCGCCGTAGCGCCCATGCCCTTCCAGGGAGGAATTGTACGGTACCTGTAGCTCCAGATCCGTCGACACCAGCAATGAATCGCTCACGCGGCTCTGGTTGGTGCGGACGATGATGTGATCGCCTTGCACCACCAGCTCCGCTGGCGTTTCCGTATTTGCCCGGTCGGCGTCCGTCTGCTGGAAGGAACGAATCGACTTGCGGCCGCTCAGTTTGACCATATTGGTGTCGGCGCCAACGATTTTGGCGCTGCCACGGAAATTCTCGATCACCACTTTGCAGTTAGCCGCGCACTTTTGTTCGCTGTCCGGCATCGGGTAGTCGAAGCTTTCACCCATGTTCACCACCAGGCCGCGCAAGGCCCGCTGGTTAGGAAACCAATCGCGGTAGCGATGTGCGGCGTTGGCGCCGCCGCCGGCGATACAAAGCAGAATCACCACGATCCATTCGCCGCCCGAGATGCCGGCGCGTGGCAGCGGCCGCGCGGTAGCCGCCAGAAAGAGAACTTCCAGCAGCCGCAATCCGCCCCAGAAGATCAACAGCACCGGCCAGAAGCGGGACAGGAGATCCAGCACCGGGAAATCCGGGATCACGTTCCGGATGAGAAACAGAACGCCAAAGCCGATGAGTATCATCGGACCGACAACGGATCCGCGCTTCATATGGCGTTCCCTCCCTGCGGTGGTACGTAGTCGCCGTGATAGTCAATCGCCGGCGGCGTGGGCGGCTTAGAAACCTGCTCCAACAACTTCATCACGCCGAACACGATGATCAACAACGGCCAAGTACGGCTAAATCCGTAGATTCCTAAGTAGTCGATGAGCAGGAGCACGCCTAATACGATCAGGAGAATCGGTCCGCGGGTTGCCTGCAACAGCAGATAGCTACCGCTGCTCATGACTCATCTCTCGATCTGGAGACGTCGAACCGGTAGCCGAAGGGCCGCCGCGCTCCAGCCGTTCATAGAGCATATAGGCGCCGAGCGCGATCAGCGCCACCGGCCAGTACCGGATCAATTCGCCAAAACGAAGCCAACCGAGGGTGCTCATCAAAAACAACACACCCACTGCGATTAGGACGAGGGGTCCGACTGGGAAGCCCGAGCGCTGGCGATGCATCGGCAAGATACTGGAGAACTCATCCACACTCTGGCCATGCCGCCGCTTTTTCGCCGTATGGTAGGCCTCAAAGGCCATGTAGAAAACGAAAGTCCCGATAAGCATGCCCACCAGCGGCTCCATGCCTCCGGCTGCCTGGCCGCTGTCGAGAATGCCGATCAACACGCCGAGGATTACGACATGGATCAGGCCCTTGATGTACTGGCCGTTATAAATAGCGCCAACCCCTGGGATCAGGCCAAGAATGAAAGCGAGGCCGGGAGAAGCGCCATCCGGACGCGATCGCGGCGTGGCGGTGGGAAGTGGCGCGGTGTAGGGCGAGTAATGCGGGTCGAGACCGAGAGGATCGGCGCTTTGCCCAGGGCCAGGCGCCGGGCCGCCGGGGGCCGCTGCCGGCGCGGGCAAGTGCTGCTCGCAATAGATAATGCCCTGCGAAGTTCGTTGGCAGCGCTCACAAAGCGCCCGGCCACACGTCCGGCAATAAGCGATGGCCGGCAATTCGGGATGAGTTACGCAATTCATTGGTTCCGCCCTTATCTCTATTTCTTCTGTTCCACTTGTATCGGTTTCGCACTATCCTGCGATTGCGCCGGTTCCTGGTCGCTGAAATCCTTCAACCGCGACTGCACTTCCATCACCAGCCGCAGGTTCTCGTAATACTTCACTGCCCGGTCCCAGGTTCGGTGCGCCCGGTCGTCCATGGTGGACCAAACCTTGGCTGGGTTCAGATCCGCCGGAGTCAATTGCCGCGGCTCGATGCCGGCAAAGCGCGCCACCATGGAGAACGAAAGAATCGTCATGGCCATACCCATGGCGTAGCGCGGCTGCAGCACCGACTCAAAAAAACGGCCAAACACCCGATGCGCCCAGGAACCCTTCTCTCCACTTGCGCCCTGCGGCGCCTCATGCAAGATCCGCGTCAGCAACTCGGGCGGTGGTTCCACCACAGCCGCTTTTTCGACGAAGGTTACCGCGCCCGCTACCTCGTTCGCATATTCCGCGCACGACACACACGTGGACCGGTGCAACTCGAACGCAGCTTTCTCGTCGCCGCGGAGTATTCCGTCCAGGTGGTCGCAGAGCAAAATTTCGAACTCAGCGCAAGTCATTTCTTCACCAACATCCGGCCTTCATCTGGCTTTCAGCAATCATCCGGTCGCAACATCATCCGGCGCACCGTCACCCGCTCACCTTCGAGCCATACGCGTTCCAGCGTTTGAGCACCCGAGCCAGTTCCGCCCGGCCACGGTTCAAACGCGATTTAACTGTGCCTTCCGGCACGTTGAGAATCTCGGCAATCTCGCGATACTCCAGTTCTTCCAGATCCCGCAGAATAACAGTTTCCCGCAGTTCCGGGGAGAGCTTCTGCAGGCCTGCCTGTAGCAGCTCGCTGGCTTCGCGGCCCGCCAGCATTCCATCCGTCCGCGACATCGCCGCGGTCTTCTCTTCCAATACGGGTATCTGATCCTCTAAAGATTCCGTGATACGGTCCAGCTTGGTTCGGCGGTAATGATCGATCAACAGATTTCGGGTGAGACGGGTCAGCCATACCGAAAACGATCCTTCGCCGGAACGAAAGCTCTTCAAATTCTTGAATACGCGGATGAATACATCTTGCGCCAAATCTTGCGCGTCGTTTTCGCTATTGGTGAAGCGGTAGCAGATGGCGTAGACACGCCGGGTATGCAACTTCACCAACTCTTCCCAGGCGGCGTCGTTGCCGCTCAGGCATCGCTCTACGAGATTGATGTCCGCATCCAAGCTGACGGCCTGCATTCGTGGGGGGGCCCAACTCCATTTTGCTACCGGAATTGCCACCGTTCCCATACGTTCGAATCTCCTTCAAGTCCTGCCTGGAGCAGGCGATCTTCGCTTCCACTATGGGAAACGAAGGTTTATCATGAGAAGTTCGCTTAGATACCGCTTGTTACCCCAATTCGGTCACATCCGGGATTTGCAACCGAGAGTCTTAATTCTACGACGTGGAGCCCTCCAGCCCTAAGCCCCCAGATCGCCCTAAGTCCCGGAACAGGTGGCAGCAAAGCGCCATTCTGGCCGGGTTGATCCTGGCGTTGATTGCGGGGCTGCTCTATTATCGCTTGCGCCACAGCCCGTTTCGCTGGGAGGATTTCGAGCGGACGTTCTTAGGAGTGGACTGGGGTTGGTTTTCGGCCGCAGTTCTGCTGATTTATCTCAGCTACCTGGGCCGCGCGCTGCGCTGGCGGGTGATGCTTCGTCCTCTGAAGCGGAATCCAGGTCTTTGGACGATCAATTCGGCGACCATAATCGGGTTCACAGCCGTATTCCTGTTGGGAAGGCCGGGCGAACTGGTTCGGCCCTATCTGATCGCCGCCAGGGAAAGGCTGAGCTTCTCCTCCCAGATGGCGGCTTGGCTCTTGGAGCGGATTTTCGACCTCCTGTTTGTGCTGCTGATTTTCGGCTACTCCTTGACTCGTATCCGCTCGGGCGAGGCGCAGCTAGGTCCATCCCTCCGTTGGGTCTTTGCAGCGGGTGGGTATCTGGTTACAGGGATTGGAGTTCTGTGTCTCCTTGTCCTGATCGCGTTCCGGAATTTTTCGGAAACCGCGCAGGAGCGAATTATGGCCGCGATCGGTTTTTTGCCCGAAGCGTTCCGCCTGCGGGTCGGCAACGCGCTGCACGCTTTCAGCATGGGGATGGAGGTCACTCGCGACCGGGGAAATCTGATACTTCTGCTGCTATACAGCGCTCTGGAATGGGCTGTTATCGCCGGGTCGATGTACTCGTTGTTTCAAGCGTTTGCGGTAACCCGGCAACTCGGATTGGCGGATGTTCTGGTGTTCTTGGGATTCATTGCGTTCGGCAGCATCGTGCAGATTCCGGGCTTGGGCGGAGGAGTCCAGGTGGTATCTATCGTAGTATTGACTGAGCTGTTTGGCTTGACGCTGGAATCGGCGGCTGGCGTAGCCTTGGTGGTGTGGCTGCTCAGCTTTGTGGCGATTGTGCCGATCGGGCTGCCCCTGGCGCTTCACCAGGGCATCAACTGGCGCAAATTGAGGCACTTGAAAGAAGAGGTCGGGCCTCTATGAGGTCCCAGCCCCTGGACCGGCGTTAGCCCAGCATGAGGTGTCCGATATGATGTGTCCATTTTGCGGCCACAAGGAAGATAAGGTCATTGATTCCCGCGAGAGCAAGGAAGGCGATTCCATCCGGCGCCGCCGCCAATGCCTGGGTTGTGAACGCCGCTTTACCACGTACGAAAGAAGCGACGAAATCCCCTACATGGTCATCAAAAAAGACGGGCGCCGGGAGCGCTTCGACCGCCAAAAGGTGTTGGCAGGTCTGATGAAGGCCTGCGAAAAGCGTCCGGTAGGGATTGCCAAGCTGGCGGAAGTTGTCGACGCCGTGGAGGCGCGGCTAGCGGATAACTCCGACCGGGAAATCTCTACTACTCAGATCGGGGAGATGCTGATGGAGCATCTACAGTCCTTGGACAAGATTGCTTATGTCCGGTTTGCCTCAGTGTACAGGGACTTCCAAGACGTGGAAGCTTTCCTCAACGAACTGAAGACCTTAGTACTTCTTAAGCGGTCCTAAGCGATCGTACTGCCACCTGTACCAGGTGGGTACACTTTCCTGTAACCAAAGCCGAATGGAAACATCTTTTAAATAGGGACTTAACTTCGAAAAGGTTCGGTGTTATAATCGGTTGCTGCTCTCTAGTCTGGCGGACAAGGCTGATCGCGCGCCACAGCAGCAGGCCTGCGTACTAATTGTACCCCACACTCTCGGGACGAAGACTAGGCGAAGTTTTGTTCCTGTATGGGGGAGGTGAGTCTTAGTGGATCAATTCGAAGATCAATTTTTACCGGACGCTCATGAGCCGATTGGCATCCCCTTTGATGAAGAAGCGAATTTCTTCCATCCTGAAGAGGTAGCAGACGGCGAAGAGTTTCCTGCCGCACAGCAGGTCGAAGAGTCCATTTACACGGATGACCCGGTACGAGTGTATCTGCGTGAGATGGGTGCAGTACCGCTCCTAACCCGGGAAGGTGAAGTGAATCTTGCTCGCCGGATGGAGCGCGGCAAGTTGAGAATGCAGAAATCGATCAGCCGGTCTGCGTTGGTGCAGATGATGCTGGTCGAGATTTCGGAAGCGATCAAGCGAGGCGAACTGGAGTTGGAAACTCTGGTCGACTTCGGCGACGAGGAAGAAGGTTCTCCGGCTGCCGCCAAGAGGCAGGCGGAAGTGCGTCAGATGTTCCAGGACATCCTGGCGCACTACAAACGGCATCAGCAGTTGGCCGAAAAGATTAGCGGAATCGCTCTCAGCAACAAAAAGATCCGCCGGCGTTGGATGGGCAAGCTGGCGCGCTGCAAGGTAGAGATTTCCAAGGTGATGCGGCGGATTCCGTGGCAGAGCACCCGGTGGAAAGTGTTTAGCCGCGAGATCGAGCGGGCGGTGGAAGAAATCGCTCTTCTCGATGCCGAGCTGCGGAAGCTCGAAGAGCGGAATGGGATGGCGGCGCAAGGCCGGACCCGAGAGTTGCGCCGCGAAGTGCGCAAGCGGGAAGCCGAAGCAGGCGCGCCGTTGATGGATCTGAAGCACAGTCTCAACGTTATACGCCACGGGGAAATCGAGGCCGAACGGGCTAAGAAAGACTTGGTGGAGGCGAACCTCCGCCTGGTCGTTTCGGTTGCCAAGAAATACGTGAATCGTGGGTTGCACTTGTTGGACTTGATTCAGGAAGGCAACATCGGTTTGATGCGGGCCGCCGACAAGTTCGAGTACCGCCGGGGATATAAGTTCTCGACCTATGCCACGTGGTGGATCCGGCAGGCCATCACCCGCGCCATCGCGGACCAATCGCGGACCATCCGTATTCCCGTTCACATGAACGAGAGCATGAACAAGTTTCTGCGGGCGACGCGCGAGCTCGAAAAAGAACTGGGCCGCGTTCCGACCAACGAAGAAATCAGCCGCCGGATGGATATTCCGGTGGAAAAAGTTCAGAAGTTGAAGACCATCTCGCGCGATCCGGTTTCGCTCGAAACTCCGGTGGGCCGGGATGGGGAATCCGCTCTGGGCGATTTGATCGAGGATCGGTGGGTCGGTTCACCCGTGGACGCGGTGATCGATTCCAACGTTCGCGATGAGACGGCAAACATTTTGAAGACGCTCTCTCCCAAGGAGGAGAAGGTGATCCGGCTCCGCTTCGGCATCGGCTGTGAGCGCGAGCACACGCTCGAGGAAATCGGGCAGGAGTTTGATGTAACGCGGGAGCGTATCCGCCAAATTGAGGCCAAGGCTCTGCGCCAACTCCGGTCACCGGAGCGGGCGCGGCATCTTAGGGCACTCCTTGCTGCCAGGTAACACAGATCCCTCCTTACGTGAAAGGCCGGGCGATACATCACCCGGCCTTTTTTCTTAATACACTTTCTCGAAGTGTTCAATCCCCGCTTGGCGGAGCTTCGCCTCCACCTGGGAAACTTGAGCGGGAGCTAGAGGTCCGATCAAAACCCGATGGATCGATGAATTCGGCCCCTCGGCAACGATCGGATGGAACCCGCGCCCCTGGAGAGTGTTTACCCAGCCCGCGACATAAGGCGCGGCATAGGCGCCTACTTGCAAATAGGCGTCACCGGGTTTCGGATGCACCAGGTCGCCCGCGACCACGGGTTCCGCGGCCGCAGTTGCCGCGGGCGCGAGTCTAGCGGGGGCTGGCTTAGCCGCAGCGATGGCTACGAGTGCTGGCCTAGCCGCCGGGATGGCGTCGGGAGCCGACTTACCGGCGGCGGCGCCGGCGGCAGGCGCTGGCTTAACTGTCGCTACGGCTACTGGCGCTGGCTTAGCCGTGCTGACGACCACAGGCGTCGGCTTCGCCGCCGCAACGGTCACGAGTGCTGACTTAGCTGGAGCGACGACCACTGGTGCGGGCTTAGCCGTGGCCACAGTAACGGGTGCTGGCTTAGCTGCCGCAGTGACCGCGGGCTCTGGCTTAGCTGCCGCAGTGACCGCGGGCTCTGGCTTAGCTGCCGCGACGGTCATGGCTGCTGACTTAGGCGCTGCGACGACGACGGGCGCTGGCTTAGCCGACGGGATAGCCTC
>DATFZA010000547.1:0-9760 GCA_035314765.1 Bryobacteraceae bacterium | reverse complement strand
TCCGGAAGCGAGCGTCAGCGCTTTGGTGTTTCACCATCCAGACTGCGCGTATTTTTCGGTGGCGCCGGAGTTGGCTACGGGGTCGTAGGCCGGGCGTGGGGAAACTGGGTTTCCGACTCTTTAGAAGGAGCCGGACGAGGGCGTCCGGCGCGATCCAGGGGGATCGCCCCACAGCACAGCAGTTCGGCCTAACGGGCGAAGAACTGAGTGGATACTAGCGCCAAGGGCGAAACGGTGCGGGGCTGGCCGAAATAGCCCTCTTCGGTCAAATTGCGGTAGACCGAGCCGGCTACTCCTGACGCCACCGAGCCGTTGACGCTGCCGCCGCCGGTCAATAACACCACCACAACCAGCTTGTTGGCGCCGATCTCGTTGTAGGAACCGAACCATCCCAGATGAATCGGCGAACGCACGTCGGTACACGTTCCGGTCTTGCCAAGGATCGGTTGAGTCTGGTCGAAGCTGGCGCGCCGCGCGGTGCCATATTCCACCGCGCCCTCCATTCCCGGGCGAATGTCGTCAACCCAGCGGCGAATGTCTAACTGGCGCTTCAGTCTTGGGACGAACTGCGAGAGCTCCTGTACTGTATGTGGATGCTGGAGGTAGTAGAGGGTGCCTCCATTGGCGATGGCGGAAACCAGAGCGGCCAACTGGAGCGGAGAGAAGTTGAAGCCTTCTCCGAAACTGGTCATCATGCCCAGTCCATCGCTGGGAGGCGCGGTTGGAAGGGGAAGCGGGTCTTCGTCGGGAATATCAAGCGCTGCCTTCTCTCCCACACCGTAAAGCTTGGCGTAATGGGTGATCCGGTCAAAGCCCAGGCGTTCGCCGACATTGGAAAAGAAGAGATTGTTGGAATGCGCCAAGGCTTCAGTCAGATCGATGGAGCGCCTGCGGCTGACCTGCAATGAGGTGTTTCCATTGATAATTCCCTCGTTCAGCCCGGCCAAGGCCGACACTAGTTTAATAGTGGAACAAGGCTGAAAGCCGCCTTTGTATGCCAGCTTTTGATTGACCACGGCCAGCAAGCGCCCGGTGTTAGGGTCGGCTACAACCACCGAGCCATTAAAGGGACCAAGCGCGGAAACCGCTGCCCGCCGGACGACCAAGTCCTCTCCGTCCACCGTGTCCCCGACAGTGGAGTCCGCGTAGGTCGGCTCTTTCCAGGCTGGCGCTGGGACGTAGGTGCGGCGCCGGGCGGCTAGACGTGTCATGTGGCTTACAGGAGTATGCCGCGCGACCGCTCTCACCGGCCTAGCGGCCGCAGCCGCGGCACGGCGAACCGGGGATTTCCGCTTAGCTTGGCTGGTTGTCGTTGTCGTGCCAAACGCGGTACTACACAAGAAACTCAGCACGGCAGCCCAAGAGACACTACGCAAAATAAGAGTACGTTCAATCATAGTTCTACCTAAGCGATACTCCGGTTGGCCAGAGGGAATAGCAACCAACACTTTAATCCCGCTCTGCAACCCATTCTTTGATTATGCTTTAGAAGTACTAATCGCGTCAAGCGGCCGTTAAGCCCCCATCGATCGTGAGAATGGAACCAGTCACAAATTCAGCTTGCGGGGACGCCAGATACACGATCATGGCGGCTACTTCCTCAGGACGGCCTAGGCGTCCTAAGGGTTGCCGTTGGCTGAGTTCAGCGCGCACTTGATCGATTTCTTCCGGCGGGAAGGTTTCGAGATACTGCTCGACGAAAGGGGTGTCGACGGTGCCTGGACAAATGCAATTGACTCGAACTTGCTTGGCGTATTCGATCGCCAGTTGGCGAGTGAGGGATACGACGGCGCCTTTGGCCGCGCAGTAGGCGAAGCGCCGCTTTAGGCCCACCAAGGCGCCGACGGAACCGATATTGACGATGCTGCCGTGTGAGGCCAGCAGCAGCGGCATGGCGGCTTTGGTTACCAGAAACAATCCTTCCACATTGACCTGAAACAGCCGCTGGAAGTCGGCCAGTTCGGTTTCCTCCACACTTCCGGCCAGGCCTGTGCCGGCGTTATTGACCAGGATGTCCAGTTGCTCAATAGTGGAAAAAGCACTGCGGACGGCGGCCGGTCTGGTGACATCACAGACGATGGCGCGGCTGCCCGGAAGCTCGTGGGCGACGGCGGCGGCCCGGTTGGCATCAATGTCCAGGATCAACACTTGGGCCCCTGAGGAAGCGAAGCCGCGGGCGGTGGCTTCACCGATTCCGCTCGCTCCGCCGGTAACCAACGCCACTTTTCCATCGAGCCGGCAGTCCATGCCATGACATTTTAATCGACCGGAAGGCCGCTTGACGCTAAGAGATCCCTGAAAGTATGTTGCACCGGACCGATAAGAACACCGTGAAGGTAGCCGCGAACATTCGAGACACGGCCGTGAACGGCGTGCCCAAGATGCCGCCCTCAGTGATGAGACTGGTGGCGAAGTTGGCTCATTTTGATGTAGATTTCCGGGAAATCAGCCAGATCATCGAGCGCGATCCGGTGCTGTGCGGGCAGATTCTGGGGGTGGTCAATTCGGCTGAGTCCGCGCGGCGGAATACGATCTCGAAGATCAGCGACGCGGTGATCATGCTGGGGATGTCGCGGTTGCGCAAGATCGCGCTTGGCTTGACCGTGACGAAACTGTTTTCGCGCGTCAAGCTGGCCTCCGGCTGGTCGCCCTTGCGCTTTAATACCCACTCGGTCGCAGTGGCGTCGATGACCGAGATCCTGGCCGATTTTGTTCCCGTGCCGAACGCCGACTCCGCGTTTGTCGCTGGGCTGCTGCATGACACCGGTAAGCTCGCGATTGCCGCCAACTTGCAGGATCAATATGAAACGATTCTGCGGCTATGGAGTTGCAGTGGGCGACCTATCTGTGAATGTGAAGAGGAAATCCTGGATTGCGACCATGCCGAAATCTCGGGCCTGATCCTGGCGCGCTGGGAACTGCCGATATTTCTCCAGCGCGCGGTCTACGATCATCATCATCCGCGCGAGGGCGACTTGAGTTGGTTGATCCAACAAGCAGACGAATTCGTCCGCTATCTGGGCATCACGGTTGAGCCGCCGGACACCCGCTCCCTGCCTGAGTTCAATTTTCACGTTCCGGGCGTCGAACTTCCGCAGGCGGAGGTCCTGCGGCGGTTCCGCATTGAATTTGATCAATTGAGCAAGATGTTCGCGTGACCACCCGTTAAGACGAGATAAGACGAATACGACCGATACCGAAGCATGTCAGCTTGTTTACTCCTCGATCGCCGCAAGAGGCGGTTGGTCCCTTTAATGGCCCGGCGGCGGGTGTTGGGCAAGTGGCCAAATAGTTTGTCTTGAGAGCTAGAGACTGCTTGGTGGTGGCCGGCCGGACCAAGGGTCCGGCGCGAACGCGTTCGCCCCACTAAGGCTTGTAGCCGTCCGTTAGGGTTTTCATGAAGGCGACGACCCGATCTTCTTCCTGGCCGGTCAACCCCAGCTTGCCAATCGTCGTGTTCAGATTCTGTGGGATTTCGGGAGCGGGCCAGCACGCGACTTTTTCTCCCGGATCGTGCTCTCCCGGATTGTTGGGAATCTTACAGCGCGGTAAAGTGTCGCGCGTGTTATAGAAATGGACAACTTCCTTCAGGCCCTTCAGATATCCATTGTGCATGTATGCTTTCACGAAATCGGGACGCGGCCTCTTGTCCACGTTGCGCAAAGTAGATGTCTGGAACTTGCCGTCGAAAGCGTCGGCGTACTGTTTCCATTCTGAGTTGACATTGCCTGGCCCTCTTAAGAAGTCACCTACTCCTCTATCTAAGAAGTTGCCGCCCGCTGCATTGGGGGCGTATCCGTACTTGTCCGGCTGGCTCTCGCTATAATACGGAATCGCCAGATTTCTGGGGAGACCGAGGTTGTTAGAAGTGAAATCGGTGAAAAAAGGCGCCACGCTGGCCGCGCTTGCGGGGGTCATTAAAGCGGAATTGCGCTGCTTGGCAGTGTTCTCCGTGCCGTCCAGATGGCACGTATTGCACCCTGCTTTTCCGCGAAACAGATTCCAACCGGCCAATTCGTCCGGGCTGAGCACAGCCTTGTCCGGGTTCGCCAGCGCATAATCGAATTTCGACGAGAACGGGCTGACCTCAGGCGACGCCTCATACATGGCTATGGATAACGCAAATTGATCGTAGGTCGAATTGGATTGGCCGCGATCCACTTTGCTGAGATGAACCGGAAACGGATCGCTCACGGGAGCGGGGCCAGGCGTGCCGCAGACCTGTTCGACATCCCGCGGCCACTGGATTCGGAACGCCTGCTCTCCCCAAACGGATTCAAACAGAGACCTGTAGACGCTTTGGAAAAGACGGCGCACCACGCAGGCCGAATCGGGTAGTCCCATTTCGTTAGGATCCACGGGCGGATCTTGCGCCTGCTCCGCCGCCGGATTTTGCAGCTTGTACCCGGTGGCGCGCAGGTCAAAGAAGTTGCCGCCATAGAAGTCTTGTTGGCTGGCATTGTATAGCAGCACCGGAAAAAACGGCGCATACGTGTAGCTTTGCGGCTTCCGGTGGCCGAACCGGGAGCGAACTGAACCGGGATACGAGACAGTGGTTTCATTCAAGATCGAGATCGGTCCGGTAAAGTCCGTATCGGGCATATGACAGAAGCTGCAGGCCTCGTTCTTGTTGACCGACAGGTTCTTGTCAAAAAGCAGGAGTTTCCCCAGTATTCGTACTTGATTCATTCGGGTTGACGAGTTGATTGGCAGAGCGCGCCACTCGGCCAGCGCCTGCTTCTCGATGTTGTCAACTTCGCGCTCGACGCGTTTGATCTCCTGGTCTAGAACACTCTGGGTCAAACCCGTGGCCGGTCTATTATCTTGCGCCAGCGCGGAGCAAGCAACCAGACCTGCGGCCAGCAGCGCACCGGGCCTCAAGCCGCCCGGCCGCCGGCCAGGCATCAGGATTGTAGAAGCACTTTCCATCGAAGTGTTTCGGAAATATTGTGTCACTTGTGCCTCCCGCATGAATCAGCTTAGCTCAGCGAAGCCGGTGCGCATAGGCGCCACCAGTCGCATGCAGTTTCGCCACATGTGTGAATTTTGCGTCATGCACCACGGCCCGCAGCCTTGGCGATCAGGTCTGCCACTTGCACCGGGTGAGAAAGCAGAGAGCCATGACTTGATGGCACAGACGTGGTGGTAGCGCTCATTCTCAGCGCCATAAAGCGTTGCAATTCAGGATTGATCAAGCGATCGTCAGTCGAAACGAGAAACCACGAAGGTTTCGCCTTCCACGCCGGTACAGCCACTGGTGTGCCAAAGCACTTCTTTGCAACCGGCTTCTGGACCGCCGCGAGAATGCGGGCTTCAGGGAGATCAATATCATGCACGAAGGCTTGGTGAAACTTGTCTCGTTCGATCCACAAGAATCCATCCTCATCTAACCGTATCGCCGGAATTCCCGGCGGCGGTGCAAACCGTTTGACCAGATCGTCATGCGACTCGCCTTCTGCCGGACCATACGACGACACAAAAACCAAACCAGTCACGTTTGGCGCGTTGCCCGCCTCGGTGATCACGAAACCGGCGTAGGAATGGCCGGCCAGGATCGTCGGCCCCGTTTGCCGCGCCAGGATTCTGCGCGTAGTGGCGATGTCCTCGGGCAAGGAAGTTAGCGGATTCTGCACTGCCGTGACGTTAAGACCTTGGGCCTCTAACAAGGGGATTACCCGCCTCCAGCTTGAGCCGTCGGCAAACGCTCCGTGTACCAAGACGACGTTGGTTGCCTCAGAACGACCAGGACGCGACTCGGGTTCCTGTCCAAGAGACCGGCGCGGCAGCAACAACCCCGAGGTTGCCGCGAGTGCTGCCTTTCCCAAATTCCTTCGGGTCATTTGCGGTTGAGCCTTGCTCAGGTTCTCTTCTGGGGCCAGTTGAACCCCATCGCTCGCTTTTGCCATCGTGATCTCTGCCTCCACATTGCATTGCTTGCAGGTGAGGCGCCATAGGCGCGCCCCGTTCGGGTAGGCCCGCGCATTGAGAATAAATGGGGTTACGCCATGGCTCAAGAGAGGTCATAGCAACGCGTGACGACTGGTGGTCTCGGCTACCCAAACGGCTTGACACCGACTCGACTGCATTCGTCAGCCGACGGCCCCTTTGCCGCCGATCGGTCTGGTGGGCCGGCCGTCTGATAGAGGCTTCCGCTTATAATGGCTGCGTGCCAAACATCCCCATTGGAACGAAAGGCGAGTCGAAGCTGCTGGTGACGCCGGAGTTATGCATCAACTTTCTAGGTGTAGACAGCGGGCGCGTGTTCGGCACTCCGTGGCTGATCTGGCACATGGAACTTACCGCGCGGGATTCCATAAAGACGCTCCTCGGCGAGGGCTTCGACACCGTGGGCACGCATGTGGACGTGCGTCACCTGGCCGCGACGCCGCTGGGAATGGAAGTTACGTTCCACTCCGAGGTGATCGGCGTGGAAGAGCGCCGCATCCGTTTCAAGGTGGAGGCGTTTGACGCCAGAGAGAAGATCGGCGAGGGGCTGCACGAACGCGGGGTCATTCATATTGAGCGTTTCGCGTCGCGAGTTGAAGCTAAGGCGGCTGAGTTCAGCGGCGGGCGTTAGCCGCCAACGCATCCCGCACTTTCAAAGCCAGCGATTCGTGCGTAAACGGCTTCTGCAAACACGGTCCGGGAATATCGCGTTCAGCGGAGTCGGCGTATCCCGAAACATAGAGGACCGGAATGTTCGGAAGCCGCAAAGATGCCTGACGCACCAATTCCGGTCCGCTCATTCCGGGCATCACCATATCGGTGATCATCAGATCGAGTTCCGGCGCGCCTTGGTTGACAAAATCGAGCGCTTCGCGCGGCGACGCGTACGAAAAAACGGAATAGCCGCTACGGTGAAGCATGTTCTCGAGCACTTGGCGAACGGCGTGATCGTCTTCCACCAACAAAATCGTCCCCGTGCCCCGCTCAGCTCGCGCCGGAACCGGCGCGGGCAAATCCTCGGCCAGAACTTTAGCCGCCCGCAAGTAAATGTGAAACAGTGCGCCGCCGCCGGGAGCTGCCGTGTATACAATCTCCCCGCCGCTTTGCTTCACAATGCCATAGCTCGTGGAGAGTCCCAAGCCCGTTCCCTTGCCGCGCTCCTTGGTGGTGTAGAAGGGTTCGAACAGGTGCGGCGCCAATTCGGGGTCGATACCGGTTCCCGTATCGCTCACGGTCAGTCGAGCATAGTGGCCGGGCGGGGGAGTCAGATGCTTACGAAAATATGCTTCGTCGATTTGCACACTGGCCGTACGAATGGTCAGCGTGCCGCCCTTGCTCATCGCGTCGCGAGCGTTCACCGCCAGATTCACCAGGACTTGTTCGAGTTGCGCCGCGTCAATATGGACGTTGGGGACTTCTGCGTCCAACTCGGTGACCAGTTGAATGTGTTCGCCGATCACGCGCTGCAACATGCGTTGGGTGTCGCGCACAATTGCATTGAGATCCAAGACGCGCGGATTGACCACTTGGCGGCGGCTGAAGGCCAGCAGTTGCCGGGTGAGGTCGGCGCCACGCTCGGCCGCTTTGACGATCTGTTCCAAGTCTCCGTGCAGCACCTCGTTTCCATCCAGAGACTCCGTCAGCATTTGCGAATAGCCGGAGATGACCATCAGCATGTTATTAATGTCATGCGCGATACCGCCAGCCAGCCGGCCCACCGCATCCAAACGCTGCGAGTGGTGAAGCTGTTCTTCCAGGCGCCGGTGGTCGGTGATGTCCGCGGCCACATCCACGACGCCAGTGGCGGTGCCGGAACGATCGCGCAGAAACGCGCTCCAGACGCGCACGTCGACAGTTGTCCCGTTCTTTCGCCGGCAGGAGAGTTCCACGGGAGAGTCGTTGTGGTCTTCTTCGGCGTTCTTGAGGCGCAGGCGCGCGAGTTCTTCCACACTGAGGGAGAACTGCGGAAGCGGCCGGTCGCACAGTTCCCTTTCCGCCCAACCGAACATCGTCTCCGCTGCCCGATTCCAGCTCTTGACGCAGCCATTGAGATCGGTTGAATAAATGGCGAGCGGAGAGGTATGGAAGACCGCGCGCAATGTCTGGTTCGCTTGCCGGAGCGCCTCTTCTGAATTGCGGCGTTCAGTGACATCGCGGGAATTAATTACCACGCCCTGTACGCCTGGAACATGCGACAGGTTGCGGCCGAAAGCCTCCAGCGTGCGGTAGGCGCCGTCGGCGTGGCGGAGCCGGAACTCGATCGACGACGGGCTGTGCTCGGCGCGAAACAGCGCGCGCAACGCCGCGACATCGCCGGGATGCACCATGGTCAGCGCGTTCACCCCGATCAACTGTTCGGCTCGGTAACCGAGAATGCGCTGGTGCGAAGGGCTGACGTAGCGAATGGTGCCATCCGGTTGCAGGATGGTGATGAGATCGAGCGCGTTCTCGATCAACAGGCGAAAATGCTCTTCGCGCCGCTGCAGGGCTTCAATGGCGTGCTTGCGTTCCGTGGCATAGCGCATGGAGCGCACCAGCAAGCGTCCGTCAATCTCGCTCTTCACGAGATAGTCCTGCGCTCCTTCACGAACTGCGCGGGTGGCCAGCGCGTCATTGTCGGTGCCGGTCAGCACGATGATCGGCACGGAAGAATCGGCCGCTTGCAAACGCAGCAGCGCGGGCAGACCCTGCTCATCGGGCAGGTGCAGATCGAGCAGGATCAGGTCGAACTTCTGTTCGGCGATGAGACTCAAGGCGGACCGCAGCAGCCCGGTATGAACCAGTTCTACAAACGAGTTGGCCCCGGCTTCTTTCACCGCCTCCCGAAGGAAAGCGGCATCGGCGGGATTGTCCTCTACCAGGAGCGCCCGAATGAATTCCATTTTCATGTGGAAGGGACGCGCTAAGAACCCCGATTTTACCACCGCGCGAAGTTTGGCAGTGGGCGCTATGGGAATTTGTTGTACTCACCTGGATACTCACGCTCCGATCTTGGAACCCGGTCTTGCAGATTTTGTTTGCCGATGTAGAAGGACTTACCCGTAAGCGTATGGCCTTCACGCGCGGCCATCGCGCCCAGAGCGCGGGCCCGCTCTTCGCTAGGAGGATGCGATTGGAAAAACGATCCGATCGCTTCGCCAGCGGATTGCGCGATTTCACCGGCCGGCGTGGCCGCGGGTGAGCGTGACGGTTCTCCCATTCGCTCCTTGAGGCGCACGAACAACGCTGGGGCAGCCCGCGGGTCGTAGCCGGACTCAATGCTCATACGGTCGCCCTGGGCGTCCGCCTCCGCCTCCTGGTAGCGGGCGAAACTGAACGCAGCCACGCGGTGCGCCGCTTCGACGATTTCGCCGGCTACGGGCAGACCGGCGTGCTTGAGTTTGATCTCGTATTGATAGCGTTCAATGCAGTGCCGCAGATCGACATGCGAGATCTCGTGGCCGAGTATAGCCGCCAGTTCGGCTTCCGATTCGACGAAGCCCAGCAGCCCCGTCGTCACGAAGATTTGGCCGCCTGGAAGCGCGAAGGCGTTAATCATGGGTGAATCGATCAGGTGAAACTGGTAGTGAATTCCGCCACGCCGCGCGTGCCGGGCCACGGCTTGCCCTATCGCGATGACATAGGCTTCATCGGCGTGATCCTGCACGCGGTTGTTGAAAAAAGCTCGTGCTAACTCTGCGCCGATCGCCGTCTCTTCTGCGTCGCTCACGCGAGTCACTTTCATTCCGAGCTGGTCGGTATCGCGCAGCGTATCGGACCACAACTGCGTCAGCGATTCGAGGCTGACCATGGGATCCATGGCGCCGCGCGTTGC
>DATFZA010000546.1:0-12143 GCA_035314765.1 Bryobacteraceae bacterium | reverse complement strand
CTGGCTTGGAGCGATACGTGGCTGAAAGCGCGGCAATGGTTCACATCCAAACTCGCCGGATTGCCCGTGGAGGATCACTATGATGCGGCCGGCAACCGCTGGATCACGCTAGCGGGAAAATCGGAAAGAGCGCTGCTGCTCGGAAGCCATCTGGATTCGGTGCCGAACGGTGGCTGGCTGGACGGTTGCCTTGGAGTAATGGCGGCGCTCGAAGTTCTGCGGGGATTTGCCGCCAAGTACGATGGCCGGCCGCCGGTCACGGTCCGCCTGGTCGATTTTGCGGATGAAGAAGGCGCGCGTTTTGGCCGCAGCTTGCTGGGCTCGTCTGCATTTGCCGGGACGCATTCGATTGAAGCCGATCGCGGGCGAACCGACAAGGAAGGGATTCGTCTGGAGGACGCGCTGCGGCGCTGTGGTGTGGAGATCGACCGTTTTCCGGAAGCGCAAGCGGAGAAAAGGAATGCCGCTGCCTATTTGGAGCTGCACATCGAGCAAGGGCCAGTGCTCGAACGATTGGGTCTGCCGCTCGGAGTGGTGCTGGGCACCAAGGGTGTAGAGCGGCACGCGATTACGTTTCATGGCCAGGAGGCGCATTCGGGCTCCACGCCGATGAACGAACGGCGCGACGCGTTGGCCGCCGCCGCCAAACTGGCGCTGGAGATTCGCCTGATCGCGGGAAAGCACGCGGATGCGGTATGCACCATGGGAAGCCTTAAGACGTTTCCGGGTATTGTCACGGCGGTGGTAGGACGCTGTGAAGCCACGCTCGATCAACGCGATCTCGATGCCAGCGTTCTCGCTGAAATGTATCAAGCGGCCCGCGAAGCCAGCGAGCGCTTTGCGCGGGAAGAACGCTGCACCGTCGATTGGTCGCGCATTTGGAGCATCCAGCCGATTCCGTTTCATCCCGCGCTGATCGAGTTCTGCGCGGAGGCCATCAAGGAGACGGCGGGCAGCGCGCACCGCTTGCCTTCCGGCCCGCTGCACGATGCCGCGGAAGTCGCGCGCGCGGGCATCCCCACGGTAATGATGTTCGTCCAATCGCTGAACGGGATCAGCCACAATAAAATCGAAAACACCAAGGAAGAGCACATTGCTTTGGCGGTGACAGCTATGTCGCGCCTGGCCGAGCTGACCGTGGACTGGATTCTGGCCTAAGCCTACGTCCCGCGATCCGGCCGGAAGCGGCGAAGAGAAACTGGTCGGGTTCCCGTTGCATCTCCGGCGGTGAAGTAGCGAAACGAAACAAGCTCCACTACTTTTGTTCCAAGGTAATATTGAAACACCATGGGTAACCGTTTCCACGAAATTCGTGATCCGATCCATGGCTTCATTAAACTTGATTCTGAAGAGCGCAGGCTGGTGGACTCCCGGCCATTCCAACGGCTGCGGTACATCCATCAGCTGGCGTTCACCTACTTGGTATATCCCGGAGCCACTCAGCGCCGTTTTGAGCATTCCCTCGGCGTGATGGATGTTGCCGCACGTATCTACGACGTCGCGACAGACCCTGAGAATGTCTACCGCGATTCGGTTCGCGATCTCGTTCCCCCCAAGGGCGATTTCAACTGGAGCTATTGGCGTCGCGTCCTTCGTATGGCGGCGATAACGCATGACGTTGGCCATCTTCCTTTTTCTCACGCAGCGGAGAAGGTGCTTCTGCCGAAGGGCATGCGGCACGAACACCTCAGCCGCGATCTCATCCTTTCCCGAGAACTCAAGCCGGTCTTTGAAGAGTTGAAGGTCGATCCGCGGGACGTTGCGAAGCTTGCGGTAGGACCCAAGTATTTCGACAGCGAGTTTTCTGAGTGGGAGTCGATACTATACGAAATGATTGGAGGTAACGTTTTTGGCGCCGACCGGATTGATTATCTGCTCAGAGATGCGTACCATGCTGGAGTTGCTTATGGGCGCTTCGACCACAGTAGGCTGATTGAGACCATGCGGATCTTACCGCGAGAAGACATTCAATCCCAAGAGCCAGATCTCGGCGTTACTTTAGGCGGCCTTCAGGCGGCGGAGTCCTTGCTCTGGGCTCGCTACTTCATGTACACGCAACTGTATTTTCACCCAGTTCGGCGTATCTACGACATCCACTTGAAGGAGTTCTTGCAGGAATGGCTCCCTAGTGGTCACTTTTCGACGAATCTTGAGGATCACCTTCAGATGACCGACAACGAGGTCTTGAGTGGGCTTTGGACGGCTGCGGCGGAACCAGCTCAGAAAGGGCATATACAAGCACAGCGGATCACGGGCAGGCGACATTTTCGGATGTTGTACGAGAGTAATCCGATCGACCGAAAGGTGAATCTACAGAGTGTGGAACTTGTCTACGACGCAGCGCGGGAAGAGTTTGGAGACGACGCTGTTCGGCACGATCCCTACAGGTCGGGCGCCGAAGCAGAAGAGTTTCCGGTATATCAACGCGATGAAAGCATCGCATCGTCAGTTGCCCTCTCGGAAACTTTGCAGAACGGCCCTAGTTTCGCAGTAGATTACGTGTTTGTCGACCCGGACCTAAGAGAAAAGGCGAAAGCCTGGCTCGGTACAGAAAAGCAGAGAATCTTGGCTAAAGGTACAGCACAATGAACAAATTTGAAAAGGCGAACCTGCTGGTAAGTCTCACGGAGAGCCTCCGCGCAAATGGCAGTTGGTCGGGAGAAACCCATCTACAGAAGGCGATGTACGTTTTAGAGTGTGTGTTGGGTGTGCCCGCCGGCTTTGAGTTCATCTTGTACAAGCATGGCCCCTTTTCGTTCGATCTTCGTGACGAAATCGGCTCATTGCGAGCAGAAGGGTTCTTTGAATGGGAGGTCAAGAGCCATGGTTATGGGCCTAGCCTAAAACCCGGCCCGATGAGCGATGTACTGAGACGACAGTTTGCTGGGAGCGTAGACGCCTTCAAGCCGAAGATTGAGTTCGTCGCGGCGCAACTTGGGAAACGAAATGTCGCCGACCTAGAACGTCTCACCACCGCAATTTTTGTGACACTGAACGAATCGACAGCGCGAGAATCGCGCGCAACCCGCATCAATGGACTAAAGAGGCATGTTAGTCTCCCGGAGGCTGAAAACGCGGTTGGGGAAGCTGACCAATTGATCGGGGAAGCGCAGAAAGCATTCTCGGTATCGACAGCGTAGCCCTTTTTCCCACAGTCAGGGGCGGCAGTAGCTTTAAGAGCTAGGATTAAGTGGAACGAGCCTCTATGAATCTGCCCACCAAATTCCTCCTCGCCGCCGCTCCAATGGCGTTTCTGGCGATGGCGCAGTTGCCGCCGCTAATCGACCGCGAGTTGCTGTTCGGCAATCCCGAAATCGCCGCCGCCAAGCTTTCGCCCGACGGCGAATACATCGCCTTCCTCAAGCCTTGGAACGACACGCGCAACGTCTGGGTGAAAAAGGCGAATGAGCCCTTTGCCTCGGCGCGGCGTCTCACCTCCGAAAGCAAGCGCCCGGTCCCGTTCTTTCTCTGGACCCGCGACAGCAAGTATGTCCTCTTCATTAAGGACAACGACGGCGACGAAAACTTCAATCTCTTTGCCGTAGACCCAGCGTCGGCAACACCCTCGCCGCGCGATCTCACCGGATTGAAAGGCGTGCGCGTTCAGCCTTACAGCTTGCCCAAGAACGATCCGCAAATTATCTACATCGGCCTGAACGACCGCGATAAGTCCTGGCATGATCTCTACAAGCTCAACATCGTTACGGGCGAGCGCACGTTAGTCCGCCAAAACACAGAGAAGATCGCTGCCTGGACTTTCGATTTGAATGGTAAGCTGCGTCTCGCTGCCCGCACTGAAGACAGCGGCGACCAGGACATTCTTCGCGTGGACGCGAGCGGCTTTACGAAGGTCTACTCGTGCAGCGTTTTTGAGACCTGCGATGCGCTCCGCTTCCATAAGGATGGAGCGCGGGTTTATCTGCAGACCAATAAAGGCGACGGCCAGGACAAGATCGCACTGGCCCTCTTCGATCCGGAAACGGGCAAGACCGAGACCGTGGAGTCCGACCCGCTAAAGCGCGCGGATTTAGAGGATACCGTCTTCTCTGAAGCTACTGACGAACTGGTCGAGACGACCTATATGGATGACCGCCTCCGCCGCTACTTCAAGAACAAGGCGTTCGATGCGGACTTCCGGTGGCTCGAAAAGCAGTTCCCCGGGAAGGAAATTGCGATCGCGTCCCGGACTTCCGACGAGCGTTACTGGCTCATCAATCCGAACAGCGACGTCGAGCCCGGTCAAGCCATCCTTTTCGACCGCCAGGCGCGCAAGCTGACGTTCCAGTACAAGGTCCGCGAGAAGCTTCCGCGTGAGGCGCTTTCACCTATGCGGACGATTCATTACAAGTCTTCCGATGGACTCGATATTCCCGCATATCTCACCCTGCCCAAAGGCATGCCTGGCAAGAATCTGCCCGTTGTCGTCTTACCGCACGGCGGTCCCTGGGGGCGCGATGTCTGGGGCTACAACACGCTGGCGCAGTTTCTCGCCAATCGCGGCTACGGCGTTCTCATGCCGAACTTCCGAGCCTCCACCGGTTACGGCAAGCAGTTTCTGAACGCCGGCAACGGCGAGTGGGGCCGCAAGATGCAAGACGATCTTACCTGGGGCGTCAAGTATCTTATCGCGCAAGGCATCGCCGATCCCAAGCGGATTGGAATTATGGGCGGCTCCTACGGAGGGTATGCGACCTTGGCCGGTGTTGCGTTCACCCCCGAGCTTTATCGCGCGGCGGTGGACATCGTGGGGCCCTCCAATCTCCTGACGCTGCTTGAAGCCATTCCGCCCTATTGGGAAGCGGGACGCAAAATCATGTACAAGCGTATGGCCGACCCAGGGACGCCGGAAGGGCGGGCCTGGATGCACGAGCGCTCTCCACTCTATTCCGCCGACAAAATTAAGACGCCGCTGTTGGTGGCCCAGGGCGCCAACGATCCGCGCGTGAACCGGGGCGAAGCCGAGCAGATCGTGATCGCCCTACGCGACCGCGGGTTTCCGGTGGAATACCTGCTCGCGCCCGACGAAGGGCACGGCTTCGCGCGCCCAGTCAACAACCTCGCCTTGTTCATGGCGGCGGAAAAATTTCTCGCCCAACAACTAGACGGACGATATCAAGAAGGCGGTAGTCCGGAGAGCGTCGCCCGGCTGAAAGAGATCACAGTCGATCCGAAAACAGTGGTGCTTTCTAAGAGAGCGGATGCCGCGGCGGTGGGAGCGCCCAAAACGGCGGGGCCGCTGCAGGCGGGTGTTTATAATTACAAAGCCAGGTTGGCAATGGGCGGGCAGGAAATGGCGCTCAAACTGGCCACTGAGATAAAAGACGAGAACGGGAGCTGGACAGCCATCGACACGATGGAGACGCCCATGGGCATTGGCGTGGATACCGCCGTGCTCGACAAGGAAACCCTGATCCTCAGAACCCGCAGCCTGAAACAGGGGCCGATGACCGCGAACTTCGACTTTGCCGGCGATAAAGCGGCGGGCGCGATTCACATGGGCGGCAAAGACAATCCGGTTTCGGTTGATTTGGGTGGACCGTTGTTCGCGGACGGTCCCGGCGCCCCGCAAGCCATCGGAGCACTGCCGCTGGCCGATGGATACTCCACTACCTACCGCAATTTCGATCCTCAAAAACAAAAATCGAAGCTGATACAGCTTACGGTCGCCGGCGGCGAAAGCGTTACCGTGCCGGCGGGGACTTTCGACGCCTACAAGGTCGAACTTACCTCCGCTGACGGAGGTCCGGACAAGATGACGCTCTGGATTGCGAAGGATTCGCGCAAGGCAGTTAAATTGGCCGCCGTTTTGGCGCAGATGGGCGGCGCTACTTTGACAGCGGAGCTGCTGCCTTAAGGCTGGGTTAGTGTTCGCTTGCGGCTGCGGCTGTCCCGCCGCCGCACAATCCCCGCAGGTTGAATCGAGCTTTGCCAAATACTTAGCTTCGGCAATGTACATGCCCCCTTGGGTGCTCATGGCTAAACTGGAGACTCTGCGCGAGCCGCTAACTGCCGGTTTGACACCTGAACTCCTGCGCGACCGGACGGCGCAGGGCTGGCATCTCGCTGCCGTGGTTTGGGAGCGGGAGGCGGCCGGTGAGCCGGCAAGCCAGGAACCGGTCCCTTACGGTGCGACCGTTTCGCCGGATGGCACGCATCTGGAAGAACAGCCCCCGGAACGCGAGGTCCTGGTCACCATGCTCGAAATGATTGTGGCGGACCGCCCGCTTTCTCAGATCTCGGACGAATTGAACCGGCGCGGATTGCGTACCCGGCAGAACAATTTGTGGACTCCTGGAGCGGTCTTCGACTTGCTCCCGAGGCTGATCGACGTGGGTCCGCGTCTGGTGAAAAGTCCGGATTGGATTGAGAGGCGAGCGCGGATCACCGCCCAGAGAGCCTAAACTGGCCTAACACCGTCGACTACAGGGGTCAACTACTGGGTCTTGAGTGGGTCTGCTACTGGGTCTATTCCTGGCCTAACCCAAGGGGGTACCGGGCCTATTGCCTGATTGTCAGGACCACTTAAACCCCTCTATACTCAACCTGAGTGGGTACATTGCGAGAAGCCGGCGTCATGCCGGTGGTCCTTCCAGAATTCACGCGGGCGTGGCCAGACGCTCTAGGCGACTTTGCCTGGGGAGTGCGGAGGTACGCTTACCCGCTGATCACCGCTGCATTGTGCTGCGGCCTTCTGGGATATCTCATAGCCAGAATTCGCCCCCAACATGCCGGGGCCTATGCCGTCGTCCGGGTGACCGATGCCGCGGCGGGCAGCGGCCTCCAGAATCTACTTGGTCAGGACGATTTTCTGGCTCGTGTGGCGGCGCCGTTACATCTCGACGGGCACACTCTCAGCGAGGGGCAATGGGCGGGCAGGTTGCCTGGCGTCACGGATATTCGTGTTGAGCAGTCGGGGGATTTGGTCGAATTGAGCGTGATAGCGCCCGACGCGGACGTAGCCGCCGATGTAGCCAATGCCATCGTTCAGGGATGGTTGGAAGTGTCGGCCAGTGGAAAACGGGTCTTAGTCAGTGCGGCTCAGGTGCACGACCCGGCGGTAGGAGAACAGCCGGCCGCCGTAGCTGTCGTTGCGGTAGCCGCCGCATTGTTGTTGGGCGCGGTAATCGCGGGCCTCAATGAACTGCTGCGCGGCACGTTCCGGATGCCCGGCGATATCGCTGCGCGTCTGCCAGTGCTGGAACTTGGCGCCATCCCCGATTGCCGGGCCCTAAAAGACCGCAGTCAACATGAAGCTTTGATTCACACGGCGTTCCGGTCGCTGTTGCAGTCCCTTTGGTCCACAGGCAGGCCGGGCAAACGGCCGCGGGTGGTCGTGGTGACCAGTCCGCGCCATGGCGACGGGCGTTCAATGGTGGCCGCGAATCTAGCGTTGGCCTTTGCCGACACCAGCCGGTGGGTGCTTCTGATTGATGCCAACGCGCAAACGCCCTCGCTGCATGGCGCGCTTTCCGTTCCCAATGACTGGGGTTTGGCAGATGCCTTGCGCGAAGACACCGCCATCGACTTATACGATTTTCAGCGCCTGTTCAAACGTTCGGCAACCGCGGGTTTGTGGGTAATGCCCGTGGGCAACGGGCCGCTGGATCTGAGTTCGAGATCGATGAGGGATCGTCTGAACGATCTCATAGCTCGCGCCCGGATGGAATTTCACAACGTGATTGTGGACACCGCGCCAGGCTCCGCTCCGGAAGTGCGGATGCTCGCCGCCACGGCGGACGGCGTATTGTTAGTCGTCCGGGCCTCCAAGACAACGCAGAAATCAGCCGTCAAACTGGCGAACCAGTTCACGGGCGACGGCATCGGCGTGGTTGGAGCAGTCCTCAACGACTGGCGGCCCGGCATGATTTAGCCTGAGGGTGAGCCCGCGAAGCGCGAAGGCTCACCCTCCCATCCGGCCAGGAACTGCTTACTTCTTCAAGGTCTTGACGTAGGCGACTACGTTGTCGAGGTCGGCCCCGCTGACCGCGACCGGTTTCATCTTGCCTTTGCCGTCGGATACGATTTTCTTAAGGTCGGCGTCGCTCATTCCCTGAACTTCCGGATCCGACAATGGTTTGATCTCGGTCTTAAACACCTTGGCCATAGCGGGATTGCCTTCGCCGTTGGCGCCGTGGCAAGTTTTGCACTTGGCATAAACAGCCTTGCCCGCCGCGGCATCCGCGGCCATGGCAGTTCCGCAGAGCGATGCGAAGCCACCCAAGACCACGGTGGCAATTGTCTTCCTCAAACTGAGCTTCATTCTGATCTAGTCTCCTTAAAGAATTCTAATGCACCGGCTTGTGTTCAGACTTCCGGCTTCATCTATTATGGACTTCTTTTCTTGGATTTAGCCAACCTGGTCACTGCCTGGCCGACATTTCTTTCGCACGAGCTTGCTCGGTCTGGAGAACGCTCTCTTTCGTAGCCGGAAACACGGCTAACAATCTAACAATCTAACAATCTAACGAAATTCTCCTTGCCAAGCGCCGCCACGCGCGTCTCTTTGAGTGCGCGCACCGTGGCGTTCCGCGGCGCGTTCGAGAGCAGAGCCATTTCTCCGAAGTACCGATCTTTACCGAGCGTAGCGATAACGCGATCCTGGCCCAGTTCACTGCGCACAACCTCGACTTGCCCCTCTTGAATAAAGTAGGCGCAAACGCCCGGCTCCTCCTGGTGAACGATAGCCTCACCGGGCGATTCGGTTTTCACGTCGAAGAGATGGTGGCTCTGCTCGTACCTGTAGACGCCGGCAACGGCGATGAGTCGATGACCTTTCGTCTTCCGGCCGGTCCACTTCGCAACTTCGGCCGCAGTACCCACAGCCGCGACCTTTGCGTCAACGCACGCCATCGCTTCGGCGTGCGGATGCGCGGTATCGCCCGTCCATGTCTTGCCATGCGTTAACGCCAGATCGGCGGCGGGTAGTGCCCCAGCCGAAAAGCCCAGCGCCAATCCGAAGACAAGTGATCTGGATGACCGGGTCAAGCTCATTTCGCTTCCAAGCTAATCGAGCTGGCGATCACCGCCAATTCCCTCATGTCCGCGCTGCCGGGCGGCAGAACCGGATTGACCGTGAAGTCGACCTGCACACCTGGTCCGGTCAGCAGATCCGGTGGAATGGCGCGAGTGTACGTCTGGCTGCCCGAAGTTCGGTAAGTCTCAGGCCCCAATGGCTTGCCATTGATAGTGGCTGAAATAGTTTGCTCATGAAGCTTAGCCAGGACGACGTCGGGGATGGCGAAGCGCAGTTTCAAGACTCCCCCCGTGGCTGCCGCGCCCTTGGGCACGCCCAGGAGAACCGAGAATTGGCCGGCGGTCCACCGCCAGGAGTCCTCAACCTTGTAGAAGCCTTTCAGCAGCTGGCTGGCTGCCGCCGGGTCTCGCGTCTCCAAATGGGCGGGGATCACTCCCATGACGCGACTCGAGCCCGTCGATTCTTCCGTCGGTTTGGGGCGCCGTCTTCGCTTGCAACCTACGCCCGGAAAGGCCAGGCAAACCAGGAGCGGCGCTAGGATCATCCAGCGCCGGGAAGAATATCTGGCTAATAGGTCCATGAGTTGCTTTACATTATACGAGTGGACCTAGCCAAACGCTGTATCGTCGATCCGGGCGCCAAGCTCAAGCTGCAGCAGTTCGATCCGGACGACACTTTTGGGATCAAGAAAGATCGCCGTGCGCTCGAAAAAACTCTCTTACGCTTGCGGGAGCAACAACACTTGCTCTATGCCGATAAACGGTACGGTCTAGTGATCATTTTGCAGGCGTTGGACGCCGGCGGAAAGGACGGCACCATCCGCCACGTGATGTCGGGCGTAAATCCGCAAGGTTGCCAGGTAGTCTCTTTCAAGACACCCACCTCCACTGAACGGGGGCACGACTATCTTTGGCGCGTCCACAGCGCGATGCCGGAGCGAGGCAACATCGGGATCCTCAACCGGTCGCACTATGAGGACGTTCTCATCGTTCGGGTGCACAAGTTAGTCCCAAAAGAGGTTTGGTCCAAACGCTTCCGCCAAATCAACAATTTTGAACGCATGTTGTCTGAAAATGGGTTCACAATCCTCAAGTTCTTCCTTCACATCAGTAAGGAGGAGCAAAAGAAACGTTTCATACAGCGCATGACTGACCCGGCGCGCAATTGGAAGTTGTCTCTACCCGATTTCGAGGAGCGGCAACACTGGGATGATTATATGGAAGCCTATCAAGACGTGCTGCGCAAGTGCAGCCGGCCCTGGGCGCCCTGGTTTGTAATACCCGCAAATAACAAATGGTTTCGCAACTATCTTGTAGCGGAACTTATTGTCAGTGCGCTAGATAACATGAAACTAAAGTATCCCGCTCCCAGCGTCGATCTAACAAAAGTAGTTCTGACCGATTGACAACCCAGTGGCGGCAACAGCAGCGACCGAACAGTGGCGATCGAAAGAGCAGATCCTGCGCGATCTTGCCAAGGCGTTTAACTTCTCTGCCAGATCCCTGGCGGCCAACCGCCGCGGAAAGCTTTCACTCGATCAGATGCGCACCACCTTCTTCGAGTTGATTCGTCCGCTTGTATTCGCCGCCGGTTTCGTCCTCGCCCCTCTATTCATTTGGACTATGCTGGCGATGTACAACGGTCGCGGCGGGTCGGCGGAAGCGTTCCAGTATGTTATCAGTTGCATGGCTTCGCCGTCCGACTTGTGGACCGACTTGGGCGCATTTCGGACCACTCTTGCCGCCATTATTACCCTAGCCGGTATAGTGACCGGGGCTATCTTTGCCAGCCGGTTTTCCGTCGCTCTCTATTTCGACTTGATCGACCGGGTTGTTCTGATTCGCGAAGGCCGCATCGAGTCCAGCGAACATGAGGTCCTCCGGAAAAACGGAAAGGACCCGTTAGAGAACTACTTTTTCCATTTCAAAACGGAAAAATTCCCGGTATCCCGCAAAGCCTTTCTTGCCCTCGACTGTGGAGCGGCCTACTATCTCTACTTTCTCCCCCGGAGCCGCCGCCTGGTCGCCGTAGAACCAAAAATCAAGCCACCGGATTCTGATGCGGCCGACGCCTGACGACGCCTGACGGACCGGTCCTCTAAACTGAATACAACTGTGCCAAAAATTCTAGTTACCGGCGGCGCCGGCTACATCGGCTCCAACACTGCACATCGCCTGCGAAAGCGCGGCTTCGACGTCCTAATCATTGATGATCTATCCCGCGGGCATGAACGGAATACGGTTGGCTTTCCTTTTTGCAAGCTGAATACGGCCGACACCAAAGAGTTGATTCCGCTGCTCCGCGATGTGGACGCCGTGGTTCACTTTGCCGCCTACATTTCCGTGGGTGAGTCCACCGAGAAGCCCGAGATCTACTTCGCCAACAACGTTTCCGGGACCCTCGGTTTGCTCAACGCCATGATCGAGGCAAAGGTCCGGCGCCTGGTGTTTTCATCGACGGCGGCAGTCTATGGGTTGCCGGAAGAGTCGCCCATCTCGGAGGAAGCGCCGTTCGCGGCAGTCAACCCCTACGGCGAAAGCAAAGTCATGGTCGAGAAGATACTGGGGTGGCTGGACCAATACCGCGGATTGCGCAGCATCGTTCTCCGTTATTTCAACGCCTGCGGCGCCGATCCGGAAACAGGCTTGGGTGAGGAACACGAGCCCGAAACGCACCTCATCCCACTCTTGTTTCGTGCCATCGAGACCGGCCAACCGGTGACCATCTTCGGCGACGATTACCCTACTCCGGATGGGACCTGTATTCGCGACTATATCCATGTCGCGGACTTGGCCGAAGCGCACGTCGTAGCGCTGGAGAGCCTCTTAGCCGGCGGTAAATCGGATGCGTTCAACGTAGGAACCGGGACCGGACACAGCGTGATTGAGGTGGTGCGGGCAGTGGAGGAAGCAACCGGTAAACCAGTGCCCCGAAAGATGGGACCGCGCCGCCAGGGCGATCCGCCCGCCCTGGTGGCAAACTCGAACAAACTAAGACAGACGTTGGGATGGAAACCCCAATACGGTGATCTGCGCTATATCGTCGAAACCGCTTGGCGTTTCGAGCAAGAACACAGACGCCAGCCGGCCTGACGCGCGGCTCGCTCTATACGAGCCGCGCCATTTTCGCCTTACTTGTATTGCTTGACCTCGGGGGTCGGCCGCCCGTT
>DATFZA010000545.1:0-10530 GCA_035314765.1 Bryobacteraceae bacterium | reverse complement strand
GCTCAAGTTCACCGGACTGCTGGTGGTTCCGCCCAGGCCGCTGTTGATCACCGTGATGGGAACTTTGGCGCCAACTTGCGCGGCGGTGGCCGTACCGGTCGCTTTTAATCCAGTGGAAGACACCAACGTTGTCGTAAGCGGCGTATTTCCGAAATTGACTGTGGAATTGGCGCCGAAATTCGCGCCGTTCAGAGAAATTGTGAATGGTCCGACGGGCACCGAAGTAGGCGAAGTGCTCCAGAGTTGTACGGGAGGCTGCGTGACGGTGATGGTTACGGTACCGAATTTCGTGGCATCCGCGGTGCTGGTTGCCTGGACCGTGACGGCGTTGTTCGTGGGCACGACTGCGGGCGCAGCGTACAAGCCAGTGGCCGAAACAGTTCCATAGGTGGTATTGCCACCCGCCATTCCATTCACCGACCAGTTCACCGTGGTCACCGCCAGCGGAACGTAGGCGGTCAATTGTTTGGTTTGACCGATGGCCAGGTTTCCGCTGCTATAGACGGTGATCTGCTGCGCGACGGCAGAGCCCACCATGAAAGTCGCCAGCACAATCCACTTGGTAGACATTCGAGCGGTGTCCTCCATTCGTTCTCTCGTACGCGGGAAAACCATCGGCCTCCTTTGTACTATGCGCGCTTGCAGGCAATTTAGAAACGGCTTAAGGCAATTTCGTGACAGCTTAAGGCTGATCTGAGCGGCATCGTCAATAAGAGTGCCAGTCGCGGCAGGGGAATCTCTCGGAGACTGAAGATGATTTGCGGTCTATTCCGCAAATGCTAACAGCGCGCGGGCAACCCGCCGCCACAGTATCCGAAGAAATGGCGTCCCTTGGTCACGGAGGCGATTTCGGACGGAACCCATGGTCTCCCCTTTGTCGCCGACTCCTTAATTCTCCTCAAGACATCACGCGAGAAAATGCTCCAGCAGCCTTTCGTCGAGGTCGCGTTCGGAAGGCTGACTCCAACGGCGCGCCTGTTGCTGAAGATCGTTACCGGCGTCGAGCCTACGGACATGATCCGGCAAAACGGCAACGCTCCGTGGGGTAAGATTGAACCCATGAGAGGCGCCGCCAACTCGCCCGATGGAGAGGATTCTGTCGACCTTGAGCAACTCCGCGCTCGACTCCGCGGTATGACCGATAGGGAACTGGAGCAGGCTTGCAAAGCTGGCGACTATAAGTGCACGCCACAGGCGAACCTCGGCAAGCCGCCGCGCGAAATCCACGTTATCGAACGCCGTGAGGCGTGGGCGGAGTGGGACCGCAGGGAGTGTGCGCCATCGTAGTGCAGATCGGCGCCACAATCGCCGAATAGCTGCGTAGTTGGAGCCTGGAGGCTTGCCGCGAAGAGTCTGCGCTCACCCCTCGAGATCGCGGCGCAAAAAGGCCAGGCAAGCGTCAGGTCTTTGAATAACGTTCGCGGAAATAAATTCCATGGCTAAAGCCAAGTCAAAGACGGTTCCGGCCGATATTGCGGCCTGGCAGCAGCCTGTGTCTAAAGTCCTTCAACGCGTCGAATAGGACAGGCTAAAGCCCGTCCCACTTTTTCCAACAAGCACTTCCAAGAATGCGTGGGAAATGCTATAGCTTGTCCGGGGCTTTCGACACAGGACTGCTAGCGCTGACTGCGCACCGCGATCGAGCGAGCATACGCATTGCCGTACAGATTTTGCGCCTCGGTTGCCGCGCGGAGAACTGCGCTATGATTGTGAGGTAGTTTCCTCCCGCGCCCGTAGCTCAGTCTGGATAGAGCGTTTGCCTCCGGAGCAAAAGGTCGTAAGTTCGAATCTTACCGGGCGTACCAGTTTTTCAATCGTCAGCTTCTTCAATCGTCAGCTTTTTGAATCGTCAGCCGGTTCGCTCTTCTTTGCGCCTGAAGCATCTTGCGCCCCAAGACCCAGCGCGTGAGGCCACGCAGTTATTGCGCGCTGTAGCGCACTTCACCTGTCTTTGGTCCAATCTTGACGTAAGGCGACACCAATTAAATCATATAGTTATCGCGACCCGTCTTTCCTGACCCTAAGGCAATTTACTTGCCTTCGTTGCAGGGATCGTATTAGCCCCGGCGCTAAAGGAGCAGGACATGCCCTACACGAAATTTCAGAGAATCCAGCGGATGATCACCCCGGCCACCGTCGCGTTCAGTTGTTTCCTCCTCGTCCCCGCCCGCATCCTTGCCGCGGACGCAGAGAAGGTGACTTTCTCGAACGAAGTCGTCCGGATCTTCCAGGACAAATGCCAGGATTGCCATCGCCCCGGCACGGTTGCTCCCATGTCGCTGCTAACTTTCCAAGACGCCCGCCCCTGGGCAAGGTCGATCAAGGAACGCGTTCTCAACGCCAACATGCCACCCTGGCACATCGATAAGACGTACGGCGTTCGTCATTTCAGCAACGACATGTCGCTGACCGACGCGCAAATCAAAACGATCGTGAAATGGGTCGATTCCGGAGCGCCAGAAGGCGACAAGAAAGATTTGCCTCCGCTCAAGGAGTGGTCCAGTGACGATGGCTGGCAGCTCTCGAAACAATTCGGTGCGCCCGACCTCGTCCTGAAGTCCGAGCCGTTCACGATGCCGGCCAATAGCCAGGATCAATGGTGGAGACCGCTGACGCAAATCGATCTCACGGAACCAAGATGGGTCCGCGCGGTCGAGATGCGTCCGGGAACCAACGCCGGCCGCAGGATCACGCATCACGCCCTGGCCCACCTGGTGCAGGACGATCCGGGCGCCCGGGCTTTCTCCGACCCGGTCGGTAGCGGCCGCGGCCCGAACGAAGCGGGAACCTTGATGGAATGGGCCATCGGGAAGAGTTACGATGTCTACCGCGAAGGCACGGGGAAACTGTTGCTCCCCGGTTCGCACATCTGGTGGGACATCCACTATCACGCGGTCGGCGACACTATCCGCGATCACATCGAACTTGGCGTTTGGCTCTATCCGAAGGGCCAGGAGCCGAAATATCGAACGTATCTGACCGGCTTCCAGGCAGTCTCGCGCGTGGGAGCGGCCTTGGACATTCCACCGAACTCGATCGCGATGACCGACGGATTCACCGTGCTCAAGGCGCCGGCGCGTCTGGAAAACTATCAGCCGCACATGCACCTTCGCGGGAAAGCCATGACGCTCGAAGCGATTCTGCCGGATGGATCAGTGCAACCGATCGCCAACGTCGACCACTTCGAGTTCAACTGGATGACGAACTACATCTTCACCGACGATGACGCACCCGTTCTGCCCAAAGGCACGATCATTCATGTCAAGGCGTGGTACGACAACACCACGGGTCACAAAGGCAATCCCGATCCAGATCAATGGGTGGGATGGGGCGATAGGACAGTCGACGAAATGGGGCATGCCTGGGTCAACGTCACTTATATTTCCGAAGAAGACTACAGCGCATGGGCCGCGAAGCATCAGAAAGCGGCCTCGGGTGAGCGGCGGGCGTCCATTAATTAATACGGAGAATTAATACGGAGAATTAGTACGGAGGCAATCAGCACGGAGGATTTATGCGATCAATTTGGAGAAGTGCGTTTCTGGCGATGGTGTGCGTTCTGGCCGCCGCGCCCCCGTCTTTCGCCGCGGATTTACCGCTCGAACCTCATCACGACGCGGGACAAAGCATCACGGGTGTTTTTGAAGGCTGGTTCCGCAATCCGGACGGAAGTTTCAGCCTGCTGTTCGGTTATTACAATCGCAACTTGAGACAAGAGCTGGATGTCGCCATTGGTCCGAACAACCGCATCGAACCCGGCGGCCCCGATCGTGGCCAGCCGACCCATTTCATGCCTGGGCGCATGTGGGGTAACTTCACAGCAAAAGTGCCCAGCGATTTTGGAACTGGCAAACTCACCTGGACCATCGTCGCCAACGGCAAGACCACGATGATTCCGGCCAGCCTCAAGGCCGATTGGGAATTGTCGCCGTTCATTGACGCTACCAACAACACGCCGCCATACATCAGCTTCGAGAGTTTTGACCGGAACGGCCCGCTGGTGCAAGGTCCGCGCGGGCTAACCGTAGCGAAGCAAGCCACGCTAGACCAGCCTCTCCCGCTGACAGTCTGGACTGCCGACGATAATATTGTTTCGCCCGGCACCCGCACTCCCAAATCTCCGGTATCGCTGACCTGGACTATGTTCCGAGGACCAGGACCGGTCAAGTTCTCGGATCCCAAACCAGTGCTTGAAAAGGCCGATGGAAAATTGCCTCCGAAAGCCACCTTCGCCGGCCAAGCAACCGTTACGGCGACCTTCAGCATTCCGGGCGAATACACGCTGCAAGTGATGGCCAACGACGCATCCGGAGACGGTGGAGGTGGATTCCAGTGCTGCTGGACCACGGCTCACGTCACAGTCTCCGTCCACTAACCTTGTTGTCCCATTCAGCACTCTCGCGCTCGGTGGCAGTCGGAAGCCGGTGTCTGTTTCACCCACCCAATCCCCAAAAGACATGGGGCATACCACCCATTCTTAGGCGAGCAGAGCGCCAAATGCCTTCCTTAAAGGCTTCAAGAAAAGCTATAAAATTGCGGGCCAATTCTCACTCAACTGGAATCCGATCTGGAGGCACAATGTTTCCGACCTACTTGAAGCGGCTGGTTCTTGCGAGCGCTGTTCTGGGTCCGCGACCGTCTTCGGGGAGAATGCAGCAGACGTTCCATCCGCGGCGATCGCACCTGCGCCCGCTGGCTAGATGCAGGGCCACTGCTATAGCGGCAGGGGGTTAGCGGCCCGCATTTCGCAAGGACTGGGCCGATAAGCGAATCCAAATGCCAGCGAAGGTCATAACAAGGTACGTGACCGGCCAGGCCCGACCGCGCTGCGTGACCAAGCTCGGGATTGATTCCCGTGAGATCTACGCGCCGACTGCACGATACTAACGCTTCATCGGGGCTTTTGACTGACAAGTTCTTGCGCCATTAGCGTTCCGCACCGCAGTAACTCGTCCTTAATTTCGTTGATCAGTTGCTGCGCCTCGTTCAGTTCGGGCCGATCGGCCGGAGTGAATCCGCTGGTCCCAAATGCCGTTATAGTAACCCCGACCCGTTTTCGCATATTGACGATTCGCTCGAAGCTGGCCAGCACGGCTGGGTTTCGAAAATAGATATTGAGTCTCTGCTGAAGGATTTTCGATTTAATCCGCCAACCGATGCTGGTCGTGGACCATGCTTTCTTGCGTTCGTCAATTTCCTTTTGGGGCCATTGCGAAGTATACAGAATCAAAACATCTTCGGCGGCGGTGTTGGTCTCCGCGACTGCTTTGACCAGGTCATCCACGAGCTCATACTGCTTTTGGAGGAATCGCTGCGCGAACAGGTAGTTCTGCTGGTTCTCCCAATCACGCGCTTTCCAGTAGTCAGCGACTCCCGCACCTACCAGGCCCGTGCATACAAAACCTAGGACTAACAACACTGCCGGATGTTTGAAGAAATCGGACACGGGTGAACTCCGCTGGCTAGCCGGCAAGGCAACGAAAGCTTCCTCGCCCGGATAGATGGCGGCGATTTCGCGATCTGAGAGGCTCACTCCAGTTTTACGTCGACTCGCGAGCTATGTTTGGTCTCCAGCTTAACTTGCTGCCTCGCGACGCGGAAGCCAGGAGCTTTCACCGTCAGTTCGTAGTCGCCGGGGCGGGCGGAGATTCGGAACACCCCTGAGTCGTTGGAATCCGCCCGAAGCTGATCAATGCAACAATCGCACTTTTCCGGGTTGGGACAATCCTTGCAGGAACATCTTTGGAGTCTTAGTTCAATCTGGGCTCCGGAAATTATTGCGCCAGATGCGTCGGTCACCTTGCCGGCGAGGGATACTTCTTCTCCGTGGAGCGATGCCAGCGATGCCGACAGCATTATTGTGGCGAAACAGCAGTATCTCAGGGTAACAATCAGGCGGCTGCGGAGCACCTTCACACCTCCGAATTCCACACTCGGTTCGATTGCTTAGTTAATCACTCCGTTGAGCTAATGTCAAGCGGCCGAATCGCCGTGAAACAGCCGCCGCTTTGACCTAAGGGTGCGCTAATTGGCCCGAATTGTGTTGTTTGGAAATATCGCGTTGAATATGTGGCCGCCGGTCAGGTAGCCAGCGCCAATTCACCCGCGGCGCAGGCGACATCGGATCCTGCAAATCGGTGCTGTATTCGTTTGAAGCAACAGACGTTGCGCGGATAAGGTTGTTCCGTTGGCTTGGCGCCTCCGCAGCAAGCGGCGAGGCGGATTTCTGGAGCGGGAGACGAGAATCGAACTCGCAACCAACAGCTTGGAAGGCTGTGACTCTACCATTGAGTTACTCCCGCTTCGCTTGTTTCTAAAATAACACGGCGGGCGGAATGGACAGCGTCACCGCAAGCTCCTTGTTTCGATTTCTTCTCAACGAAAATGGGCCGGAAATTCGGCCACCGTTTCCGCTCGCGCTCCCACGCCGGCGAAACGCGCGGTGAAGTAGAAGGTGCTTCCGCTGCCGGGTTCGCTATCGAACCAGATACTGCCGCCCATCAGGCCCACTAGCTGGGCGGCTACGGTCAACCCCAGGCCCGTGCCTTCGTATTGGCGCGTGGACGAACCGTCGGCTTGGGTGAAGGCTTCAAAGATCAGTTGCCGTTTGTCGGCCGGGATACCGATGCCGGTGTCGCTCACGCTGAGTTGCAGTTCGATTTCCCCGGTTGCCTGCGATGCCGCCTTCACCCGAACAAGAACCTTACCGCGGGCGGTGAACTTAATGGCGTTTCCGGTCAGGTTGCGCAGGATTTGCGTCCAGCGGCCCGGATCGCCCACCAGTTCGTCCGGCACGCCTGGATCAATGTCGCAGCCAAGTTCCAGACCCTTTTCGGCGGCCTTCGCCGCCAGCGGTTTCATGACCGCAGCCAGTGTGTCCCTGGGGCGAAATGCCAACGACAGCAACATTACCTTGCCTGAGGCGATCTGCGAGAAATCGAGGACATCCTTGATAAGAGCCAACAGAGACTCCGACGAGCGCTTGGCCGTCTCCAACCACTCCCGCTGGTCCGGCTCCAGGTCGGAATACAGCGCCACGTCCAGCATGCCCAGAATGATATTCATGGGCGTGCGCAGCTCGTGGCTGATGTTGTCGAGGAACTCGCTCTTGGCGCGGTTGGCTGCCTCGGCCGCGATCTTGGCCGAAAGCAGCTCCCGTTCAGCCTGTTTCCGGTGAATAAACTCGGCCAACTGGATGGCGACGGAGTCAAGAACTTGTCTGGCCGCCTCCGGAAAAGGCTTCCCCGCAAAGAGCGCCAGGACACCCAGCACGCGTTTCTCAATCATCAGCGGGTAGCCTGCAAAAGCGCCGTTCGGCCGGTCGCTCCACGCGGGTTTTGCCCCACTGGCGACGTTCCGGATGGCGGCGGCGTTCCAGGTCTCGGCGAACGAATCCTGCCGGCAATCGAGTCCGGCGGTGACCTGGAGCGCCAACTCGCCGGTCGTCTCCTGCGCGGTCCATATTTGCGCCAGGGCCGCGACGCCGGAGCTGATAAAAGCCTCGGCCGATTGCCGGAAGCCTTGCTGCATCACGCTGGCGTGACTCAGGATCATGCCCACTTCGGAGTTGAACGAGGCCAGCCGGGCTCGCTCGGCCAGCGCCTCCTGGGCCAACTTGAGGTCCGTCACATCGGTCACAAAAGCGATACAGTTCCGCGTATCCAGCATGGCGGCGCCAATGACCACCGCCACGCGGCTGCCGTCTTTGCGGGTCAGCTCTTTTTCCCAAGGAGTGGCCACGCCCCGGAGTTGCAATTGTTGGCGGGCGCGTTCATCGGCTTCCACCCATTGGGGGGATGTCTCGCCAGCCCACCCGATTCCGCTAGACAACAATTCGGCTTGTGTATAACCCAGAATGCGGCGGTAGGTCTCGTTACTTTCGTAAGCGCTCCCCCGCACATCCGCGATGGCGATGCCCACAATCCCCGATTCAGCCAAGCGCCGGTAGCGAGCCTCGCTGATGCGCAGCGCTTCCTGCGCCCGGCGGCGTTCCAGGCGCAACTGGGCCTCGCGCAGTTCCCGTTGCACCGCGGGAACCAGCCGCGCCAGATTGTCCTTCATGACATAGTCGTGCGCGCCGGCGCGCATCGCGTTCACCGCCGCCTCTTCGCCGATGGCCGCCGAGACGATGATGAACGGGATGTCGAGACCCGATTCCCGCACCTGGCCGTAAGCCGCCTGCCCGCTGAAATTGGGCATCTTCCAATCGGAAATGACCGCGTCCCAGGGCCCCTGGCCGAGCGCGATCCGCATGCTCACGGCATCGCAGACGTGCCGGATTTCGACGTCGCCTAAACCGCGCCGGAGTTCATAGGCCACCAGTTCGGCGTCGGCATCCGAGTCTTCGGCGTGCAGCACCCGCAACGGACCACTCATAGGATTAATGCCTTCCATTGAGCGCTTTTCGTCTCATGAAGACGCAGACCGCGCAAACGCATAGTGCCCCCCTGCCCCGGTTTTTCTCCGCCGAAGTGTGGTCGCGGCCGGCGTCCATCTCTCCATTTAGTTATCGGCTCGATCGGTTTCATCACGAGTGAGAATCTTCGCCCGATAAGACACTAAGGTGACATCGCCACGCTCAGGACCTGTCATGAAACGACGTTGCCGTTACTCTGGTCCGCTCACGCCTTCTGGTCCGCTCCCTGACGGTCGCGGCTCGGTCACGCCTCTTGGCTCGGTCACGCCTTTTGGTCCGCTCCCTGACGGTCGCGGCTCGGTCACGCCTTTTGGCTCGGTCACGCCTTTTGGTCCGCTCCCTGACGGTCGCGGCTCGGTCACGCCTTTTGGCTCGGTCACGCCTTTTGGCTCGGTCACGCCTTCTGGGCCGCGACCGTCAGGGAGCGCTTGAATTGGTTGTTTCATGACAGGCGCTTCACTCACCCAAGGAGGGATAGATCCGAATGACTACCCAGGCCGCATCCCGGCCTTGTTGGATCGGAGGCTGCGCATGAAGGCCGAGACGAAACTGCGCCGGAGGATAGCTATTGGCCTGGCGGTCGGAGCGTTTCTGTCCATCTTCATGGGACTGCTGAATTTGCGAAGCATTCGCCGGGAGGTGACGGATGCCCAATGGGCTGCCCACACTTTAGCGATGTCGACCGCTCTCCGGGCCACCCGCGCAAGCGCCGTGGATGTGGAAACCGGGGCGCGGGGTTTCGCGTTGGCGGGGGAAGATTGGATTCTGGAGCCCTACGACTCGGGGCGGCAGAATCTGACGAAGAACCTGGAGGCCCTTCGCCGGCTAACCGCGGACAAGCCGGAGCAGCGGTCGCGGGTGGACATGCTGGCTGGGAGACTCGACGCCTCTGTCCAGGGAGCAGGCGCGATGATAGACGAGCGCCGGCAGACCGGAAAGGCTCCCAGCGAAGCGCGGCTTAGGACCGGCAAGAACCTGCTGGATTCGGTGCGCGCCACGGTCCAGCCGATGTTGGACGAACAGGCGAAGCTGCTTGACGAACGCGCCGCCAAGAGCACCCGGGTCCGTGACTCAGCGAGACTCTTCACCGTCCTCAGCGTGTCAATTGGGGTGGGATTCTATGGGCTTGCCTGGATATTCGCTTCCCGCGCCCTGAATGCCAGTGCGCGTTCCCAGGCAACGGTCGGGAGTTTGGTCAGGTCACTCGAGCAGCGGGTAGCTGAAGCCACCGCGGCCCATGCGGCTCTCGAAACGGAAAGCGCCGAACGCTCCGCTGTAGAGGCCCAACTGCGGGCGAGTGAAGAACAAATGCGGATGCTGCTGGACGGGATCAAAGACTATGCCATTTTCATGCTCGACGTGGATGGCCAAGTGATCAGTTGGAACGCGGGCGCGGCCAAGGTCACGGGCTATCAGGCTGAGGAGATATTGGGAAACCCGGTTGCGAAGCTTCATACACCCGAGGATCGGAAAGCCGGGCGGCCGCTGCGCGAACTGGAAATCGCCCTCTCACAGGGCCGGTTCGAAGAAGAGCGGCAGCGAGTAAGGAAAGGCGGAGAAACATTTTGGGCCAATGTCATCATCTCCGCCATGTACGACCTGGAAGGCCGCCTGCGCGGCTTCTCGAAAGTGGTCCGGGATATCACCAGCCAGCGCGAGTCCGGGGCGGCGCTGAAAAAACAATCGGCCCTGCTGGACTTGGCCCACGACGCGATAGCCGCGATGGATATGGAAAATCGAGTGGTGTTCTGGAACCGCGGCGCCGAAGCTCTGTACGGATGGACCGCGGAGCAGGCGCAGGGGCAAGTTACGCATGACCTGCTGCGGACGAAGTTCCCCTCCCCGCTCGAGGCCATCATGACCACTTTGACGGAAGCGGGCGAATGGGCGGGCGAACTCCTGCACACCACGCGCGACGGCGCCGAAGTCTCGGTGGCGAGCCGTTGGTCGCTGCAGCGCGATGCCGGTGGCGCGCCGCAGGCAATCCTGGAGATCAATCGCGATATCACCGACCACAAGAAGGCGGAACAGGAACTGCGCACGCTGGCATCGATCGTTCAAAACAGCCGGGACTTCATCGGTCTCTGCACGCCGGATATGCAGTCCATTTTTGT
>DATFZA010000544.1:0-4563 GCA_035314765.1 Bryobacteraceae bacterium | reverse complement strand
AATAGGTCAAAGTAGTTCCCGGTCACCGTAAAGCCCCACATCCGCTGGCAGTCACCCTTTTGCCCAACGCTGGCCGGGACAAAGCCGATAGCGGCCAACCCCGTCAGTACGGAATTGCGGTCGCGAAAATCGCGATAGTCGGGGTAGGAGACAAGCGGGAGGGTGTTACCGTTACCGCCCACCTTCTCGTTCAGAGAGAACACCTCGGAAGCCCGCTCCACCCCCGGCAAGGGCCGTAAGAGAATAGCGTTGATCACGCTAAAGATGGATGCGTTCGCGCCGATACCCAGCGCCAGCGACAGCACGGCCATGGTGGCGAACCCGGGACTCTTGCGCAAGCTGCGCCATCCATAGCGAAGATCTCGGTTGAGCCGTTCGAGCGATGTCCAGCCCCACATTTCGCGAATGCCCTCCTTCAGAGACCCCACATTTCCAAAATCGCGACGGCTGGCCTGTTCCGCCTCTTGGCGCGCAACACCTGAGCGAATTCGCTCCTCGGCGTCCAGCGCCAGATCGTAGGCGATTTCATCGTCGAGATCGGTCTCGCGTCTTTCTCTTCGCCAAAGGTCTCTTCGCCAAAAGTCCCACCGCATCGTTTCTCCTCCCGCAGGGCTCCTCCCCTACGGCTGCTCCCTCACGCGGGACGCATGACCCGTGAGATCGCTCTCACCAGAAGCTTCCACTTCGACTGTTCGGCCACTAATTGCGCTCTGCCCGCCGCGGTGAGCCGGTAATACTTCGCTCTCCGGTTTAGGTCCGACGCCTTCCATTCCGATGCGATCAGGCCTCGCGCCTCCAAACGATGCAGCGCGGGATATAAAGATCCGCGCTCGATGAGCAGCAGTTCGGCCGAACTCTGCCGGATCGCCTGACCGACCCCGTGCCCATGCTGCGATCCCCACTGGAGAGTCCGCAAAATCAGCATGTCTAGCGTGCCCTGGAGCAGTTCGAGCCGGTTTTCGGCGGGCGTATTGTTCGGCATCGTTACTAGAAGACATTCTAGTACACGATTCATCTCTTGTCTACTAGAATGTCTTCTAGTAATTGAGGCGGACACGGGACTATCTAACGGTAGGTTAGGTATCGCCGCTACCCAGTGGCTTCAGGACAACGTGAGTTTTCATTTACCACGGCTTCCAATCTCTTGGGTGCGCGTATGAGTGCGTTCGGCGCTAGCGGGAAAGAGCTGGCTCTCACTAAGTTCTTCCTCTCGAGTGCGCACGCTGCTCGCCCTACCATCGCCAGAGCGAAGTCAGCCGGGAGCCGAGGGTGAGTCTTTCCGCAACTCGGCCGCAACTCGGCCAATTTCGATGTCCACGGTCGAAGGTTACCTGATTGCGTGGAACCCGCGCAAGGCGCTGCGCGGACTGCGCTCCCCCGGTTCGCCATGTCGGCGACCGGAAGGCGCCATAGTACGAGTGAGAGCGTTACCGGGCAACGATAGTTTACGAAGCAGTTACGTTCGGCATAGAATAGTTGCCTATGGGAAAAACCGCGCGCCAGAACATCCTTCTTGTCATCGACGTTGGAGGGACCAACGTCAAAGTGCGGACCGTGGCCCAGACGGAGCCCATCAAAATTCCGTCTGGCCCAACGATGCCGCCTACGCGGATGGTGCAAGAAGTACACCAGGTGCTTAACGGCTTGGAGTACACGGGGGTGGCCATCGGATATCCGGGTCCGGTCGTCAACGGCCAGCCAGCGATGGAGCCTCACAACTTGGCCCCCGGTTGGGTCGGATTCGACTACGCCGCCGCGTTCACGGCGCCAGTGAAGATCATAAATGACGCCGCCATGCAGGCGCTGGGCAGTTACGAAGGCGGACGCATGCTGTTTCTCGGCCTGGGAACGGGCTTGGGCTCGGCGCTCATCATTGATAACGTGCTGGCGCCGTTGGAGCTGGCGCATTTGCCTTATAGGAAGGATCTAACTTTTGAGGACTACGTCGGTCTTCGCGGTCTGGAGCGTTGTGGAAAGAAGAAGTGGCGCGAAAGTGTCCTTGACGTCGTCGCTCGTTTAAAGGCGGCGCTGGTGGTCGACTATGTCGTGCTCGGCGGAGGCAACGCCAAGCACATGAGGGAACTTCCGCGCGACGTGCGCTTAGGCGATAACGCGAATGCGTTTCGCGGCGGTCTGCGCATGTTCGGGCAGGATTACCCGCGCGAGGGAACGAAAATCCCCGCGCCAGCGCCCCCAAGCGCCCTGTCTAAAGGCGCGAGCTGAACCGAGCCGCGCGCGCCGAATCTGTCTTTGCTCGTATCGTCTTTGATGAAGCGTGCCTGCCATTAACGCCTTGCGAGAAACCATCGACGCAAAGAAGTATAGCGGTGCGTTTGGAGGACCGGCCCGAATACATCCACGCTCTGCAGGCGGCACAAGCGGGGCAGGGGAGTGAGGCTCTGGAAACACTTCTCTATCGGCGGCTGGACGCCACTCTGGGGGAATATTTGAGCGCCTTAACACAAGAAAATTGGCAGTGAAGCCTGCGCGTCATAGCTCCGTATTCCTGAGAGTCCCGGTCCACTGTCGTACCGCGGCATCTGCGCGTCTGGCGACGGGAAGCACACGCTCGATTTCCGCGTAAAGATCCTCGGCGTGGAACGGCTTTGCCAGGCAGCCATTCATTCCAGCCGCCAGAAAGCGCTCCCGATCGCCCGCCATGGCGCTGGCTGACAAAGCGACGATCGGAACCGTGTAGCCCATTTCCCGGATACGGACGGTGGCTTCAATACCGCTCAGTTCCGGCATTTGGTTGTCCATAAGCACCAGGTCGAAGTCCCGCGTCGAGACCTCGTGCACGGCTTCGGCGCCGGTGCCCGCGACCACCACCGAATGGCCTTGGGCCTTGAGAAGCCGCACGGCCAACAACTGGTTTACGGCATTATCCTCGGCCAGGAGGATGTGCAGCGGGTTGGCGGAGTGGTTGGCGGCCGGTTTGGGCGGGAGCGAGGGCTCGGCGATCTCACCCACCGGGAAGGTGCAGCGGAATGAGAATAGACTCCCTAACCCTGGCCGGCTTTCCACCGCGATTTCGCCGCCCATCAATTTCACCAGTTGAGACGCGATGGAAAGACCTAGACCGCCGCCGCTCAAACGCCGGCTGACGGACTGGCCGGACTGCGAAAACGCTTCGAAAGCGGTATCGCCGTTGTCGTCGTGAATACCCGCGCCACTATCCTCCACCGAGAAGCACAAACAAACCGTTTCGCGGCTCGCCTCCTGAAGCTGTACTCGAATCCGGGCAAAACCCGAATCTGTGCATTTAATGGCGTTTCCGCCCAGGTTCACCAGCACCTGACGCAGGCGGAGCGGGTCTCCCTCAATGGCCAGCGGGACATCGGGATCGACGCTGGTCTCCAGCCGGATCCGCTTGGCGTCGCTTTGCAGCGCGAGCGTCATCCGCACGTCTTCAATCGTCGAACGGATATCGAAGACTTCCGGTTCGAGACGAATCTTCTCGGCTTCGATTTTGGATAGGTCGAGCAGGTCATTAACGATTTCCAGCAAGCTGGAGGCGGATCCGCGGAGCGCGAACAAGTACTCACGTTGCTCGCTGGTCACGGCGGTGTTGAGCACCAGTTCGGTCATGCCGAGCACGCTATGCATGGGCGTGCGAATCTCGTGGCTGACATTGGCCAGAAACCGGCTTTTGGCTTCATTGGCATCTTCGGCGGCTTGTTGGGCGGACTCCAGTTCGCGCAATCGCTCTCCTTCTAAAGACCGTTCCGCCATTTGACGCCCAAAGCCGGTGTGCAACCATTGCAGGTGCGCCAACAGAAAACCCAGGAAGAAAACCACTCCGACGCTCAGCGCCACGGTCCTTGCCTGCCCCAGCCAGAGCAAAACCAGAATCATCGGCACAAAAGCGGGAATAAGCTGCAGATAAGCCAGCAGGCGATTGGGAAAGTAGGTGACGACAGTGGCCACCCCCGTCGCGGCGATAAAAAGCATTAAGGCCGCTAAGGCCCATTGGTTTCCGTCATAATGATAGATCGCCAACGCCGTGAGCACGCCGACTGGACCAGAGGACATCGGCATGGTGAGTTGGAACAGCCGGCGCCATAGTCGCGGATGGTCCCGATACATAGACTTGCGCAGGGCAAGATAAGTTCTCAGCAGGAGTCCGGTCAGGATGATGCCGGATACGATCCACAGCAGGCGCGGCCGCTCGCGGTACCAGGAGGTCGTGAGGCATACCAGAAGCAAACCCAATGGGTAGAAGTACGCTGCTCGTAGCGAGGGCCCGACCAATTGCCAATCGGTCTCTTCGCCCGGTTGTGCGCTATGCCGTGCTCTATGCCGTCCTCTATCCTTGACTCGAGGAATGTCGCTATCCTTCACTATTGGCTCTATCGGTTGGCTTACAGAGTTTGAGAGGCTTGATCCGGAACCCATGGCGCTCGGGGCAGGGCATTTCCGCGGGCTCCTGCGGTATTGCTATCTTGGTGGCCTGGAGGCAAACCGCGGTACTTCGATGAACCTTTCCCCGGCCCAGACGGACCAAATCCTCACTCCCGCCCTGCTGCTCGACCTAGACGCACTCGAGCAAAATCTTGATATTAC
>DATFZA010000543.1:0-13880 GCA_035314765.1 Bryobacteraceae bacterium | reverse complement strand
CGCGTGGAACTCCTCACGATCCAACCGGCGCAGCGCACCTTGCAGGGAATCCGGGGAAGGTTCCCGGTAAAGGAGACCACATCCCGGCTCGACGATCTCCAGCGAGCCGCCGCAGCCGAGAGCAACCACGGGCTTACCGCTGGCCAGCGCCTCCACCATGGTCATGCCGAAATCTTCTTCTCCGGGAACGATCAGCGCCCGGCATCGGGCGTAGAGATTGCAGAGCTCGATGTCCGTCACGCGCCCGCAGAACTCGACCGAGGGACCGGCGAGACGCTTTAGATTGCGAAACTCCGGTCCATCGCCCACCACTTTCAGCCGGATGCCGCGCTGGGCGCAGAAACGGACCGCATATTCCAGGCGCTTGTACGCGACCAATTCCGAAACGATCAAGAAATAGTCCTGGCTGGGACTCCAGTAAAAGCGATCGACGGCGACTGGCGGATGAATCACCTGCGACTGGCGGCGGTAGGTTCTCCAGATACGCCGCTGAACGTTGTAACTGTTGGCAACAAAGTCGTCCACGCGAGCCGCCGAGGCGAAGTCCCACAAGCGCAGGTAAGCGGCCAACGGGGCCATGATGGCGCGCTTAAAGGCGCTGGGGGTGAAGTCGTGGAGATACGCCGGGTACAGGTCCCAGAGATAGCGCATGGGAGTGTGGCAATAACAGATGTGGCGCGCCGACGACGGAACAATCACACCCTTGGCAGGGCCCGATTCGCTGCTGATGACGAGATCGTAACCACGCAGATCGAACGTCTCCAGAGCCAGCGGCATGAGCGGAAGCAGAGACCGGTATTGACGGCGCAGCGGATTCAAGAAGGACGCGCGGACGTTCTTAGACCGGATCAGAGGGGAGACGCGATCCGGCTCGTAGAACAGCGTGAAGATGTCCGCGTCCGGAACCAGGCGGCACAAGGACTCAACCACTTTTTCCCCGCCACGCATCCCGACCAGCCAGTAGTGAACAATGGCGGTGCGCTTTTTGGTCAGCGGCTCGGGAACTTTCAAGGATGGCTGGACGGGCGCGAGGCTGAGCCGCATATTTAGCGTCCTCCCTGAACCAGGCGGCTGAGCTTGCGGCGGGCGCTCACGATATAAGCTTTTGCGCCGCTGGCATTGCGCAGATTGAGCAAGCGGGTGATGGTATCCAACTGCATTTCCTGACGGTAGTGAAGAATCAGGATTTCGGCTTCGAGTTGATCGACGTGGCCGCGAATCAGCGACCAGAGATTCTTGTAGGATTGATCCTCTTCGATTTGAGAATCGATGCGGACATGGCGGTGGTCCGGAATGTTGGGGGAGATGGCGCCAGCGGCGTAGGCCGGTTCGTTGGCGCGCTTCTTGGCGGCCTCCAGGCACTGGCTACGCGCGACCACATACAGCCAGGTGCTGAATTTGGAATCGCCGCGAAACCGGGAAAGATGCTTGAAGACCTTGAGGAACACTTCTTGCGCGATATCGAAGGCATGTTCGGGGTCGCGCGTGTAGCGGCAACACCAGCCAACGATGCGGCCGTGGTAGCGGTGGAACAGTTCCTGAAAGGCTTCGTCCGGATCGGGGCCGGTGCGATAGCGTTGAACCAGTTCCTCGTCGGTGAGTTCTTCGGTGATAGGCATGTGCGCTTGGGAGTTAGATGCGAACCCAAGGGCGATGCTATCGTTTGCTATCGTGCAAAGTCTTACACGAATCGTAAACTCTTTGTAAAACCGGGAAGTTACTTCCCTTCAGGGAGTTACGGCTGTCATGTAGTGACGTTCAGCATACCGGCGCGGTACTTTGCTCTCAGGACTTTCTTATCAAACTTGCCGACGCTGGTTTTCGGCAGCTCTTCAATAAAGGCCCAGCGCTCAGGGACCCAAAACTTCGCCACCCTGGCCACCAGAAACGTGCGCAACTGGTCAGGGGTTACGGCGGCCCCTTGGCGCAGAACGACGCAGGCCATCGGGCGCTCGTCCCAGCGCTCGTCCGGCACGCCGATGACGCTGGCTTCCAACACGTCGGGATGGGCCATCAACTCGTTTTCCAGATCGACTGAAGAGACCCACTCCCCACCCGATTTGATGACATCCTTGGAGCGGTCGGAAATTTGGACGAAGCCCTGGGCATCGATGGAGCCCACATCCCCCGTCCGGAGCCATCCGTCGTGGAATTTTTCCGGGCTATCTTCGCCGAAGTAAGAGCCGGTGATCCAGGGACCGCGCACCTCGATCTCGCCGATCGATTTACCATCCCAGGGCAGAATGTTCTCTCCGTCGGCCAGGCGCATTTCGATGCCTCCGACCACGCGCCCGGTCTTGGCGCGGTAGTAAAATTCGTCTTCGGGGGCGCTGCCCTTGGGAGGCCGGGCGATGGCGGCCAGCGGGCTGGTCTCGGTCATCCCCCAACCTTGAATCAGCTTGACTCCAAAGCGCTGCTGGAATCGCTCAATCAAGGAGCGAGGGACGGCCGAGCCGCCGGACATCAGCTCACGCAGTGAGGAGAAATCCACTTCGCGATCGGCGGCATAGCGCAAAATGTCGTTGAGAACGGTGGGCACGGCGGAGGTGAAGGTGATGCGATGCTCGGCGATCATGCGGCACAGCGGCTCCGCCTGCAGAAACTTGCCAGGCAGGATGAGATCGGCGCCGGCCATCCAGCCCGCGTAAGGCAGACCCCAGGCATTGGCATGAAACATGGGCGGGACGAGCAGAATGCGGTCGTCCTCGCAAATGCCCAGGGTTCCGGTTTGGCAAGCGGCCAAGGCGTGAACGAACTCCGAACGGTGAGAATAAGCTACGCCCTTGGGATTGCCGGTGGTGCCGCTGGTGTAGCACATCGCGGCGGCGGAGCGCTCGTCCAGTTCGGGCCAATCGAAGTGCGGCGGCTCCTGGGCGAGCAGCGCTTCATAGTCCATGCTATTGGGCAGCGTTCCGTCATTATGTCCGATGACGATGTAATGCTCGACGGTTTTCAAGTGAGGGACGACTTTTTCCAGGATCGGCAGCAGCGACTGGTCGACCAAAATGACGCGGTCCGCGCCATGGTTGACGATGTAGGCGAGTTGCTCGGGAAACAGACGGAGATTCAGCGTGTGATTGACCGCGCCCATGCAGGGGATGGCGAAATACGCTTCGAGATTCTGCTGGTTGTTCCAGGACAGCGTGCCGACACGATCGCCCGGCTGAATGCCGAGACGTTTCAGCGCCGACGCCAATTGAGCGGCGCGTGCGGCGACCGCGGAGAAGGTCGTCGAGACTGTTCGATCGCCGAGAAAAGTGGTTACCTTACTGTTGGCGTGAATTCGCGCGCCGTGCTGAAACAAAAACCCCACGGTCAAGGGAAAGTCCTGCATGGTCCCGAGCATCAGAATGAGTATACAAGCGATTGAATCGGCTAAAGCGGCCCGGGTGCGGGCTAAGCGCCAATCCCCTTAATTACGTTGGGGGTGAGACGGGGCGGATCGATCACTTCATCAGATTATGCAACTGCGTGGTCATCATGAGGACCGCCGGGCCCAGCGTGACGAGCAGTACCGAAGGAAAGATGAGAAAGAATACGGGGAAGATGAGCTTGACGCCGATTTTGCGGGCGGATTCCTGCGCGCGCTGGCGGAAACGGGTCCGAAGATACTTATTGTGCGAGCGCAGCGAAGGGCCGAGCGTGACGCCAAACCGGTCGCTATCGGCCAGGACGTTCATGAGCTTGCGAACTTCGGGCTCGCTGGTCCTTTGGGAAACATCGCGGAATGCTTCGGCGCGGCTGTTGCCGGCGCGAAGTTCCAGATAGAGCTGGGCCAGTTCGGCGCTCAACTCAGGGTGGGTATGCTTGAGGCCGCGGCTGGTGTCGGCGATGGTTTGATCGAGCGACTGGCCGGCTTCCAGCCCCAGCACCAACAGATCGAGGGCGGCGGGCAACCCGGCCCGGACTCGATTGGCGCGCGCCCGGATGCGGCTGGCGAGTATGCGGTCCGGAATCATCCACCCGAGCGCTCCGCCGCACACCATGGCAATGGGAATCATTGATGAATCGTCGCTGTAAGTCAAACCGCCAACTCCCGACAATCCCGCGAAGAAGACGGCGGAGGCGCATTTGATCCCGTAATACACCGGAACGGCCGAAGGCCAGCGGTATCCGGCGAGCGATAACTTCTTGCGGTATGGGTTCGCCTCCCGCTTGGCGCCGGGGAAGGCTTCGCCAATGCTGCGGAATACGTCGACAAAGGCGGCCCGGCCGGATGAGAGGGAGGGTTCGGAGAGTGCCGCGGGTGCGCCTGGAGATGGCGCTATTCCTGGCCCGTTTGCGCCATCGGTAGCCGCTCCTTTGGATGAGAGAAGGTATCCGGCGAGCGTGATGGCCGCCATCACGAACGCAAAGAAACCCAGCAGGATCCAGATACTCATATGCGTATGTCCACCAGGCGCTGGATAATAAAATGGGCCAAAATCAGGCATACCACAGCGGCGGCAATCAGGTACTTGCCCATGGGAGCGTTGATCAGAATGGCCAGGTAGCCAGGGCTGACAATCATCATCATTCCCGCAATGAACAGCGGCAACACGGACAGGACAATCCCGGTCATCCGCCCGTGAGCGGCCAAGGCCCGGACCTCGCCTTTGAGGGCCACCGATTCACGCATGTTCTCGGCAATCTTGCCCAACACCTCATTCAACTTTCCACCGGTTCGCGATTGTAGTTGCACGGCGGAGGCGAAGAGGCTGACTTCGAGCAGCGGCATCCGGGTGCACAAATTGGACAGCGCAACCTCCCAGGAAGTACCGAAGTTGCCCTCGATCGCGGTTTGACGCAGTTCCGACGCAACCGGTTCTTCGGACTCAGCGGAGACGATTTCCATCGCGGAGGGGAACGGATGGCCGGAGCGCATGGCGCGAGCCAGTGAGTCCAGCGCGTCGGGGAAATGCTCTTCAAAGCGGTTGAAACGCATCTCGCGGCGCTTCAGAATGTACAAGTAGGGTAAGAAGGAAACGCCCAGAGCGATCATTACGGAAGCCCAGATGGGCAATTTCTCAAGACTGGAAAGCGCCGCTAGAGTGATGGTTCCAGTCAGGAGCATCAGCATGGTGAACCGTCCGACCGACCAAGTTTGCCCCGCCTGGTTGAGTTGGCGGCGTAGAATCTCGATGAAATCAAACCGCTCCAGCACTTTGCTCCAGATGGCAATGGTGCTGAGCGAATCGCTCCTGAGCAGGGCCGGGCCGTCTTCGGCGAGCATGTCTTCGACATCGCCGGCGCTGGCCTCGGCCCGCAACCTTTGTAGCGTGAAGAATGCGATCAAGACCGCCAATGCGACGGCGACGAACGTAGTGACGAAGACCAGAATGGCGGAAAGAGCCAGCACTTGTTAACGTCCTTGCACTGCCGCGGATTGAACTGCCGTGGCCTTCGCGGCCGTGGCTTGAACTGCAGTGGCTTGCGCTGCAGTGGCTTGCGCTGTTGGCCGCGCGCCAGCAGCCGGGGTCTGGGATTTCGCCGAATCCGGCGAGACCATCACGATCAGATCGCGCGTTGCCCATGCGTGGCCGGGAAAAATGACCTCGAGCGCGCCGCGGTCGGGTTTCGCATTAAACAGGCCACCTACCAGAAAATTTCTGCCATCGGGAACCGAGCCATCAAAGCGGCGGCTTTCGGTCCCACTGGGATGACTCCAACTCCACTCGGGCTGAACCCGGACGTTCGCGCGGCTGGCCTGAAACTGAATCCGGAACTGGCAAGACCCGGCGCCTGCGCCTGCGTTCCACATCGCGGGCCGATTGGCGTCCAATGCAAGTCTCTGTGTCGAAAGCACTTCCAGTTCCTGTTTGGCGGCAAGGGAGCGGACCAACTCACCGGTATCGGTCCCGGCCTGAAAGGAAGCCAACTGGACCGGGTCCGCGGAGTGCGGATCGGCGAGACGCGTTTCCAGTTCTTTGTAGGCAGCCGCGGAGGCGCCCAAGACTTGCACTGTCAAATATTCCGCCGGCGGCACCGGAGTGCTGGCGTGAGCCAGGGTTGACCCGGTGGCGGGAGGGTTGACAGCGACGGCTTGGCTCTGGCCGGGAACCCTCGGATCGGAAAATAACGAACTCAGCAGAATCGGGCGGGTGGGACCAGTGTTGCTATCTTCGGGATTGCGCAGCGTAATACGAATGCGCGCGCCGGAATCCGCCAGGGCGATCTGGTCCGCATCCTGCGGCCGTGCCAAGACCGTAACGATGGCCGGGGCATTCTCCGATGCCGGAGGTTGAACCGTCTGAACCTCGACATCCTGAAGAATGGTACGCAGTTCCACCGCTCCTTCGCGTCCGAAGAACGCCTGCAGATCCACTTTGGCGCCGGCCTTGATGGCAGGAGTGAGTCCGGCCGAATCGGAAACCCGGATCGAGATCGCCCGCATACCAGCAGGAATGCCGCCGGTTTTGCCTGCCAGGCTCCGTTCCGTGATGGGTTCGCCTTTTTGAACCGCATCGAGAAGCCTCTGGCCAGTGACCTGATCTGCTTTGGTGTAGGAACCTTTGATGGCAATCTGGTTGTGAATTTCGGCAGCCGTTACGTCTCCAGCCTGCATTATGGCGCCGCGGTCTAAGTTGCGCGTGGCGACCACCACCATCTGGCTGGCTCCTTCCGGAACGCTGCTGCGAAGCTTACCCGCAAACAGGCCATAAAAGACGCCCGTGGACACGATGGCCACTACAAACGCGATGCCTAACAGGGGAAACATGTTCTTCTTCATAGACCAGCGCAGGCCTCCTCATACTTAAACGGCAGTATTTCAGCCGACGCGTATGGAGGATTTTCCTAAGGCGACCACGCTAAACGCCTTAGTCCACGTACTGGATGAGAGGGGTAAATTTCGATAGAAGTTGAAGACCCCCGCCGGATAAGCGGAGTCAGCCGGGCGGTATTGGGGACCCGCTACTTGGAGGCGCCGGGTTTGACGGGAGTTTGTTTGGCGGGAGGACCGGGCGTGGCCGCTGGCGCCGCCGCCGTCGCGGCTCCCTTGTCGTACAGATCGATAATGTCCTTGGTAATGTCGATGGTGTTGGACGCGTACAGGACCGGAGTTTGCGGCGAGCTGACGTCGAGAATCAGCGTGTAACCGTTGTCTTTTGCGTATTTGTCGATCACCGCCATCATCTTCTGGCCCAGTTGCTGCAGCACCTTTTGCTGTTCCTGATTCCAGTCCGCTTCGGCGTCTTCCACGTCGCGCTTCAGGCTGGTGGTGCGGGCTTCGATCTTGCGATACAAGTCCTGCTTGGCCTGCTCACTCAACGTGTTGGAGCCTTTTTGCAGTTGATCTTTGAGCGCATTGATCTCGTTCTGCTTGCCTTCCAGCTCCTTACGCCGGGGACCGGCTTTCGATTCCAACTCGCCGGCCGCCTTTTGGCCATCCTTGGTGGTTACCAGGGCGCCTTGAATGTTGATCACAGCGTACTTTGCCGGAGCCTGAGCGAACGCCGAAACTGCAGCCAGCGCGATAGCCGGCAGAATTCTGTAACTACTCATCACGGTTGAAACTCCTAACCTTCTCATCTATTAATCCTAATTGTATCCTGCGCTCACACCGGAATACAGCTTTGTTCCGGGCGCCTCAACTGAACGCTCAAAATGTCCGGCCAATGGAAAAACGGAACGTGGAGTGCCTCTCCAGAAACGGGATCGGCGCTCCCACGGTGTTGATCGCGTTCAGGTATGTCGCACTGTTGGGGAATATCGACCTGTCCACCGCGATGGGACTTTGCAGCGTGCCGCGGTACAAGCTCGGATTGTAGGCCCAATAGACGCGGAACGGCGCATTGACCACTGGCATGAGCACCTGCAGTTCGAGACCACTCGAAACACGGGGCTTCTCCGAACCCGATTGAACGGATACCTGGTTCTGGACACCCGCCGATGGGTACGCCTGATTCAACTGGTCCACAAAACCCGAGTTCAGCTTTAGTTGATTCTTGAGTGAAATTCGATCCACGCCCGCGTCCGTGAAGATTGCCAGCGTCACCGGGCCGAAAATCGGAATGCGGTATTCGAAATTAGTAATCACCTTGGTGTCGCCACCCGGCGTGACGATGCGGTAGATCGGAATGCTCTGCGTTACGGGGCTATAGACGGTCATCCCATTCGAGATGACGGGCTGCACGCGTTGCGTACCGTCCTGATTCAACACGTTCACTGAAGCACTGGCGGGAATGTAAGCGATCGGGCTGATGCCCCAGATGTCGAAGCCGCGAATGTCGTTTTCTCCGCCCATGAAGTAGCGGCTGAAGGGAGGCGCCACCTTGCCGCCATAGCCAGTGATGAACTGGCCGAGGAAGCGCATCCCAATCACGTGACCCTTCTTGAAGCCTGAACGGAAATACTTTGCCTCCAGGGTGGGCTCGAGAGTGTTCACATTCCCGCCAAGACCGGCGGCGGCCATACTGAAGAAGAACTCTTTGCCGTGGCTCGGCGTGATGGGATGATCGATGGTGTTGTAGGTGAAGGACGGGGTCAACTTGCTGGTGCGGATACCCGACAAAGCGTTGGGGCCGCTCACCCCCTGGAAATCCAGGTAACTGAAGTATTGACTGGCGGCATCGGTCAGAGTGGAGATGTTCTGAATATCGTAGCCGTAAGTCAAACCAAACCGCGAAAAGCTGCGCTTCAACGGATATTGCACAAATACGGTGGCGCCATAGCCGTTGGAAACGTAATTCAGCAGATTGTTGGTGCCCAGCTGGTTGTAGAGCGGTATCAGATTTTGCCCGCTGAGGATTGACGCTTCGCGGGCTTGATTGTAGTCGAAGCGCTGGCCGTATATCGTGAAGCCGGTTTGGATTGCCTTGTCGAACAAATAAGGTTCAGTGAAGCCGAACTGCACTTGCCGCAGCCGGGTGCCTAACTGCGAACTGAGGCTCAACGTCTCACCCAAACCGAGGAAATTGTTGGTGGAATAGGACAGCCCGACAAAGCTGCCCGCAATGCCCGATACGCCGCCGTTCAACTGAATCGAATTCTTGCCGCGCTCCCTAACCTTGAGCGTAATGTCCACGGTGTTGGTCTTGGTGTCGCGCTTCATGTCCGCGGCTTCCTCGGGCTTCAAGGGCTCAAAATAGCCGAGCTGATTGAGCCGCAGCAAACTCACTTCCCACAGACGGTTATTAAATATGTCGCCCTCGTCGATCAGCAATTCACGGCGGATGACCTTGTCACGCGTGGTGAGGTTGCCCGAAAAATCGATACGGCGGACAAAAAACTGCTTGCCCTCGTCCACGGACAGCGAGAGGTCGACGATGCCGGCCTTCAGATCGGGCTCGAACCCGGGCTCGGCGACAAAGTCAATGTAGCCGAACTCGCCGTAAAGCTTGCGCATGTTCTCAATCCCTTTGCGCAGTTTCGAGGTGGAGAACGTATCCCCTTTCTGCATCCCGAATAAGGGCACCATCAGGGCCTCCGGAGTCCGGAAGAACTTTACTCCGGTAAATGTGATATTGCCCAGTTTGTACTTCAAGCCCTCATCCACTACCACGGTGATATCGGCGCGAGACTCCTGATGAGGCTTAGGGTGCTGGAAAAAGGGAATGTGCAGAAAGCTGGTCGTGGTGTACTGGCGAATCTCCACCTTCGCATCCGTTACTTTGGCCACAAAGTATCCATGCTGCTGATAAAAGTCCTGCACGCGGCTCTTATCCTCGTCCAGCTTGGTGGAATCGTAAGTCTTGGCCCACAGGTTCTCAAAGAAGATGGAGTAAGGAATGCCGATGGGATGCGTATTTTTCATCGCACGGATCACATCTTTGGAACTCTCGGCTTTGTTGCCTTCGACGGTGATTTTGCCGACTTTCACTTTCGGACCTTCGTCAATGTTGAAGACGATTTCGAGAGACGACGGCGGAACGCGATGAACCTCCGCGTTGATCTTGGCGTACTGGTGTCCGCGCTCGGATTCATACTCCAACAGCACATTCTTGGCGCGCTGGATCTTATTGGGATCGTATTGAGACTCGACTGACAATCCGACCTTGCGTTCCTTGAAGCGGTCCAGAATTTCGGATACCGTGATCGATTTGTTGCCTTCGTATTTAATGGAGCGGATGACGGGCCGCTCCACCACCACATAGGTGATGATCCACCCGGTCTCGCCAGGCTCGCGTTCGAGGCGGAGATCGTCGAAGCGGGCGGTGTTCCAGAGGGCGATGAAGTCCCGGTGCAGCGTGTCTTCGCTGTACTTGTCGCCCGGCTTGGCATACATCAGCGCTTTTAGCGTGTCCTGAGGGACGCGCCTCGATCCGCGAATTACGATGGACTCGATGGTATCCGTGGGCGGCTGACCCGGACGAGCTTGGCGGATGGCGGCCGAGGGAGGCGGCGTGGGTTTGGGTGCTTCCTGCGCGGGACCCACCGGCACCGTCTCAAACGGATTAGGCTTCTTGGGTGGTTGCGGAGGCGGCTGTTGCGGCTGCTGCGACGGAGGCTGCTGCCGCGGCTCCTGCGCAGATGCAACCGCAACGGTGAGAATCAGAAGAAGCAGGCAGCCAGGCCTGTAGAACATCATCAAAAGCGAGTTCCTTTCCACGTTGCGGTGCAATTGGTCCAGACGTTCACACCCAGAATCCGGTTTCACAACTCGACCTTCGCAAGCGGCGGGTGAAGTTCTTATTCTAGCTGACGCTAGCGGGGAGATGCTCGATTTTGATGGGCACATTTTCGTGGGCCAAATGGGCAGGTAGGATTTCGCGCCGCCATGGTGTCAAGGCGGTGCGCTCGAGGCACAAATCCGGAGTGCACAAAAAGCCAGTCACAAAAAAGTTGGAAAATCTTCTACCACCGTTTGAACGACTTAGGGGAAAACAATGCGCGGGGCGGCGAACCCTCCGGGTACGCTCATCACAGGAAAGCCTTGTGCGTCCTTATGCAAAAAGTCATCCTTGCTTACAAGAATTTCGCGGCCAACCGGAACATCAGTCACATCGGCCTGGGCGTATCCGCGATGAACACCGCCAAAGTGCTGCGCAAGCACGGCATCCAGACCGATGTCTGGCCGATTACGAACGCGGAACAACTGTCCCAGAATCTCAGCGGCGTGACGCAAGTGGCGATCTCGGCGCCCTGGATTCCCACGGCGGATCTGCAGCGGCTGGTGCTCCAATATCCGGAAACCCGTTTCGCGGTGAATTGTCACTCCAACGTAGGATTCCTGCAGGCCGATAGCAACGGCGTGAAGCTGGTGAGGGAAGCGATGGAGCTGGAGGTGGGCTCGCACAATTTCCATTTGGCGGGCAATAGCAGCAAATTCTGCCGATGGGTTCGATCGGCGTTTGGCCGTCCCTGCACGTTCTTGCCGAACCTGTACTATCTCGAGAGTTCCACTCCAACTGCGCGGCCACTCTTTAACGGCGGCACGTTGCGAATTGGTGCGTTTGGCGCGACACGTCCTTTAAAGAATTTGATGAGCGCGGCTGGGGCGGCCCTGGAAATCGCGCGCGAGTTGAAGACCGACACCGAACTTTGGCTGTCCGCCGGAAGAACGGAAGGCGGCGGCGATACGATTCTGCGCGCCGCGCACGCGATGATCGACGGGTTGCCGCAGATCCGGTTGGTGGAAAACGGCTGGCAGAGTTGGCCGGCGTTTCGCCGGAGCATCGCGCACATGCATCTGCTTTGTCAGCCCAGCTATACCGAGTCGTTCAACATGGTCACCGCGGATGGAATCGCCGAAGGCGTGCCGTCGGTGGTTTCGAGCGCGATCGACTGGGCGCCGGAGCACTGGAAGGCCGGCGCCGACGATGTCCTCGACATTGCCCGGGTCGGCCGCTATCTGTTAAACGATCCGCGGGCGGCCGCGGACGGACTCGCGGCCTTGACCGCGCATAACGACAACGGGCTTGCCGCCTGGCAAGCTTTTCTCAATCAGTAATAAAGGACTTTACGAATGACTTCCACTAATCGCAGCTACGGCTGGCGGCCCGATCTTCCCGACCAGCGCGATTTTCTATTCCGCGCCTCGCGGCTCACGGCGCCGCTACCTTCGAAGGTAGACCTGCACGCCGCATTTCCTCCGGTATACGACCAGGGCAATCTCGGAAGCTGCACCGCGAACGCGATCGCGGGCGCGATCGATTTCGAGCGCCACAAACAAAAGCTGCCGTTCTTGTCTCCTTCCCGATTGTTCATCTATTACAATGAGCGGGTGCTGGAGGATTCTGCCGCGACCGACAGCGGAGCGACCTTGCGGGATGGCATGAAGACCGTGGCCGCGCAGGGCGCCTGCCCGGAATCGCTGTGGCCGTACGATATTGCCCAGTTCGCCAAGCTTCCCGCGAGCGCGTGCTACAGCGCGGCGCTCGAGCATCGCACACTTTCCTACCTGCGGGTGGCGCAGGATCTGGCGCATATGAAAAGCTGCCTGGCGTCCGGCTATCCTTTCGTCTTCGGGTTCACGGTGTATGCCAGTTTTGAATCCGACGCGGTCGCCCAGACCGGCAAGGTTCCCATGCCGGCCTCGAACGAGAGCGTAGTCGGGGGGCATGCGGTGGTGATTGCCGGCTACAGCGACGCGTCGCAACGCTTTCTCTGCCGGAACTCCTGGGGGCCAAATTGGGGCATCAACGGGTATTTCACCCTGCCGTATGCCTATGCCGTCAACGGCAATCTGGCGGACGATTTTTGGACGATTCGGTTGGAGCAGTAGCTGGGATCAATCGACCCATTACGCGGAAGGGCGTTTGTGAACACGTTCAAAATAGGTCTTGACAAGCGAATCGTCCGGCGCGCATACTGTTATTGAACGTGTTCAATTTATGTTCACTCCTGTGCGTTTGCTGATCGGGCTGTTGCTAACCGTCTTGCTGTTTGGCGCTGGTTTCGTATTGTTTCACCAAGGAATCTATGGCTGGACGGTCTTTGTCCTGTTTCCGGTTTTTCTGGGAGGGATCGCGTCCTTCACGGCGCAGCCCGCGACCCCGGCGGCCGCGGCAGGGTGGGGCGCTCTAGCGGTGACCGTGGCGCTCTTTTCTGTGCTGCTCACGGGTTCTGAGGGACTGATCTGCATCGCGATGGCGCTTCCACTCGCCGCGCCACTGGGAGCCCTGGGAGGTTTATTGGTTTACTGGATGCGGTCTTCCCGTCTCGCGAGACCCGGCGCCACGGTGCTGTTGCTACTGCCCACGGCCAGCGTGGCATGGGACGTAAAAGCTCCTCCGACGGCTTTCGAAGTGCGCAGCGCGATCGAAATCGCGGCCACTCCCGAGCAGGTCTGGAAGCACGTGGTAACTTTTTCCGAGTTGCCCGAGCCACGGGAATGGTTCTTTCGGGCCGGACTGGCTTATCCCAAACGGGCGCGTATTGAGGGATCTGGCCCCGGCGCGACGCGGTATTGTGATTTTTCTACCGGGCCTTTCGTCGAGCCCGTTGAGGTTTGGGATGAGCCCCGGCTGCTGCGGTTCCGCGTGACGGAGAATCCCGCGCCGCTGAACGAATGGAGTCCTTACGGACAGATTCTTCCCAGGCATCTGCATGGGTACTTCATTTCCAGGCAAGGCCAGTTTCGTCTGACGCAGTTGGCGAACAATCGAACCCTTCTCGAAGGCGCCAGCGTATACCAGCACGGCTTGTGGCCAGCGGAGTACTGGCGCTGGTGGTCGGACGCGATTATCCATCGCATTCATATGCGCGTACTGACGCACATCCGTACCTTGGCGGAAAGTGAGGCCGTCAATTCGAAAGGTACCCCAGCACGCTCAGCACGATCAACAGCGCTCCCAGCCCAACCAACCAAGTAGGTTTCTGAATTGGCTCGTATTCCACAGGGGTCGGCCAGCCGGATGTAATCTGATCCAGGAGGCGATGGATTGCACTTAACATGCCCTCGACAAGGCTCTGGAAGAGGCCCGGAACCAAACCAAACACCACCAGCAGGCACCCCGTCA
>DATFZA010000542.1:0-9830 GCA_035314765.1 Bryobacteraceae bacterium | reverse complement strand
GTTCCCACGCTGATAGGGCTGTCCGGCATGTTGCTGCCAAAAGCGATGGCTTTGATCGTAGTTGTCTTGGCGACCGCGATCGGGCCGGTATAGAGTGTGCCGGCTGTTTCACTCGGCGCAGTACCATCGGTGGTGTAGTTGATCGACGCGCCGGACGTGGCTGTCGCGAGGGTGACCGTTTGCGTAGTTGTGTAGGTTCCCGCAATCGGGCTGAAGGTTGGGGCCGCAACAGGCGTGATGGTAAACGTTCCTACACTGATCGAGCTGTCCGGCATGTTGCTGCCAAAAGCAATGGCCTTGATCGTGGTTGTCTTGGCGACTGTGATCGGGCCGGTGTAGGGCGTGCCGATTGTTTCGCTTGGCGCGGCGCCGTTGGTGGTGTAGTTGATGGATGCTCCCGGCGTGGTCGTCGAGAGGGTAACAGTCTGCGTCGTGGTGTAAGTTCCGGCTATCGGGCTGAAGGTTGGGGCAGCCACTGGCGTGATGGTGAAGGTTCCGACGCTGATAGTGCTGTCCGGCATGTTGCTGCCAAAAGCAATGGCTTTGATCGTAGTTGTCTTGGCGACGGTGATCGGGCCGGTATAGAGCGTACCGTTTGTTTCGCTCGGTGCAGTGCCGTTGGTGGTGTAGCTGATGGATGCTCCCGGCGTGGCCGTCGAGATGGTGACGGTCTGCGTCGTGGTGTAGGTTCCGGCTATGGGGCTGAACGCCGGCGCCGCAACAGGCGTGATGGTGAAGGTTCCCACGCTGATGGAGCTGTCCGGCATGTTGCCGCCAAACGCGATGGCCTTGATCGTGGTTGTCTTGGCAACCGCGATCGGGCCGATGTAGAGCGTACCAATTGTTTCACTGGGCGCGGTGCCGTTGGTGGTGTAGTTGATCGAGGCGCCAGGCGTTGTCGTGGCGATGGTTACCATCTGCGTGGTCGTGTACGTTCCAGCCACCGGGCTGAACGTAGGGGCCGCTACAGGCGTGATGGTAAACGCTCCCACGCTGATGGAGCTGTCCGGCATGTTGCTCGCAAAGGCAATCGCCTTGATCGTGGTTGTCTTCGAAATCGCTATCGGGCCGGTATATGGCGTTCCTACCGTCTCGCTTGGCGCAGTGCCATTGGTGGTGTAGTTGATGGACGCTCCGGGTGTGGCGGTCGCGATGGTAACCGACTGCGTTGTCGCGTAGGTCCCCGCTATCGGAGTGAACGCCGGCGCCGCGACAGGCGTGATGGTGAACACTCCCACGCTAATGGAGCTGTCCGGCATGCCGCTGGCAAAGGCAATCGCCTTGATCGTCGTCGTCTTGGCAATCGCGATCGGGCCGGTATAAAGCGTCCCTGCCGTTTCAGTCGGCGCAGTGCCGTCGGTAGTGTAGTTGATGGACGCTCCCGGCGAAGTGGTTGCTATCGTCACCGTCTGCGTGCTGGTGTAAGTGCCGGCCACCGGCGTAAATGTTGGGGCAGCAACGGGAGTGATGGCGAAGGCCGCCACGCTGATCGAGCTGTCGGGCATGCCGCTGGCAAAGGCAATCGCCTTGATCGTGGTTGTCTTGGCGATCGTGATCGGGCCGCTATACAGCGTCCCGACGATTTCGCTGGGCGCGGCGCCATCGGTGGTGTAGTTGATGGTCGCTCCTGGCGTAGTGGTTGCTATCGTAACGGTCTGCGTGGTAGCGTAGGTTCCCGCCCCGGGGCTGAAAGTGGGCGCCGCCACCGGGGTAGTGGAAACAGCCGTTATGCCGACGTTGTCGAAATCGGCCCAACTGATATTTCCGATGAGGTTGGAAGCCGCCACTAAGCCCACCAGAACTGAGCCGGACATGCTCACGGTGATCGGAGCGCTGGCATTCGTCCAAGTGACGCCGTCGGGTGATGTTTGGGTCGAGAATGCGGAGCCTTGCTTGATGAGCCTGAGCCAAACTGGCGGAGCGGCGGCAGAAGAAGTACAGCCGGAATAGCTCGCCGGCGAACCGGCCGCGGCTCGATAGCCGACCGTGCAACCTCCGTTGTTGGGCTGTAGGTTGAGATATACGAAAGCAGAACCTGGATCTGTGCTGGCGCGAATCATCAGGCCCCCACTCGTGTACTGGAACACGTTGTTTAGATCAACCAGGCGCGCGACGATGGTTCCGTCTCCCGCCAATGGCTGGTAGGTGTAGTGGAACCAATCTTGCGTCAGGTCTGGCGGGGAGCTTGCGCTATTGCTGGTCCCAACCACCTGGAAGGTGCTGGTTGCGGGAGTATACATGGAAGAACCTGGCCCGTTCGGCCCAGGTCCCCCAATATCTTGATCCCGCCATGGGCTCGGCAAGGAAGTAGCGGAAATTGTCCAAACGCCCACGGGAAGCCACGCGCTGGTGCTTCCACTGTCCGAGGCGATTCCGTAAACATTCTGGACACCGATAACCGGATTGACCGGCGTCAAGACCAGGGTTAGGTTCAGCGTACTACCGGAAATGACAGCTTGGGAGCCGCTGGCATCCAGTATGCACTGGCTATTGCTGAGAGTCTTGTTGGCTCCCAGCGTAGCTGAGCCGACCCAGCCAGTATCCGCGTCATTGCGGAGTGAAACAGTCTGCGCGCTCACCGAATACAACACGTAGCAAGCGGAAGCAGTGGTGGGTGTGGCGTTGACCAGGACTCCCGCCGAAGTGAGGTTCGCGACGCCGGACGCATCGGAATACGCAAAGGTGAATAGTTGCGTGGTCTGGGTGCCCGGGTTGGGAGACATGGACAGGATACTCGGGCCGGTTTGGGCTTGGACAACCACGGTGATGGTCGTAGACGCGGTTCCGCCTCGGGTCGTCCCGCCAATATAGGGTTGGCCGCCAATCATAACCTGATAGGCGCCAGGCGGAACAGACGGGGATACGGTTATCAACAAGACGGTGCTACCGGGTCCCGTCTGTTGCCACGCAGAAGACTGAGTGTACGGAAAAGTGGCCGCGATTCCACTGGCGGAGCTGCCGGCAACCCAAAGCACGGGCAAGCCGTAGCCACCGAGGACGGACTCAGTTACGGTCACACCCACGGAGCCACCCGGAATCGTGGTGACGGTTGGGCTGCTTGCCGTGAGCAAGAATCCACCGCCGATGGACAGAGTGAGCGGTTGGGACTGACTGAGCGGCGGATAAACGGTGTCGTTCGCGATCACATTTACGGTATACAGTCCCTGGGCGATGGTCGGGCTGGCAGTGAACGTTACTACCGATCCAGGATCGTTAAAAACGGCCGTGACGCCGTCCGGCAACCCGCTAACGGAGAACGCAATGGCGTGCGTAAATCCGTTGGTCAGAATGGTCACGCTCGCGCCGTTATACAAGCCCTGCCCAAGGCTTAAAACTGGCGGCTGTAACAACAGTGCGAAAGGTTGTGGCGAAATCCAAATCGTCGTGCTGCCGGAAACGGAAGGATTCGAAACGCTGGCCGCAGTAATCGTGACCGACTGCAACGCGGCAATGGACACCGGAGCCGTGTACAATCCGGTATTGTCAATCGTCCCGGCGCCAGCCGGACTGATAGACCAATTGACGCCGGCGGTTCCGGCGTTCGAAGATATCGCCGTGAACTGCTGCGGCTGGGCCGCGTAGAGAACGGCGTATGCGGGAACAACATTTATGGAGGCCGCCGGCGACAAAGTAATCTGCGCACTGGCAGTCAAGGTCGGGTCGGCAACGCTGGTTGCTGTCAGGGTCACGGATTGAGCGCTATCGAGCGAAGCCGGCGCGGTGTAAAGGCCATCAGCGGAAATCGTACCGATTGGCGGATTAAGCTGCCAGGTAACGGATGGATTCGCGGCATTTGCGACTACGGAGATGAACGTTCTGGTCTGAGAAGCGGTGAGTGTGGCTTGTACTGGATTAATGGTGATCGGCGGATCGACGGTCACCGGCACGGTAAGCGATCCGTTGACGATAATCTGAGCCGAGCCGGAGCCGAGGGCGGTAACCAGCCCACCAGCACTAACCGTAGCTATCCCTGCCGGCTGGGTGACGAAGGTAGTCTGCGTGGAATTCGTCAGGTCTATATTAGAACCGTCAGCGTAAGTTCCGATCACTTGGAGTCCGGTCTGGTCGCCGATCGCCAAAGCCGAGAGCCTTGGCGGGTTTGCGCTCACGTAAAGAGGCGCATCTGATCGCTCAACATCAATTGTGATAGAGCCCGTCGTAACCGCGTTTCCTGAGGCCGTCCATCCATCGGTAATGAGGACGTAGGCGCCAGGAACGGTGCTGCTGGGAATCGGAATTGTAAATTGGAATGGAGCGGCGTCCACCTCGTCACTAAAACCAATGGGGTCTCGCCCTGCGACGTACACCCCCTGTGGAGTCTCTCCAGAGGCGGCCACGGTGATCGTCACGGACTGCCCCGGAGCTATGACTGTACCCGTCGCTGGCGACGTGATAGTCAATGTCGTCTGGGCTTGAATTGCGGCAGGACGGCCACAGACGGCCAGAAAGACCCAAACAACGGGCGCCAGGCTGCCGGCAGACGAGCATTTCAACCGGGCCTTGGGCCGTAAATATGACTGTCCCTCACTCCGGGTATATAGAAGATTCATGGTAGTCCGCCCGCGACGACTTTGACCGGTACCGCGACCTTGGCGTTCCCGTTAGTAATGACAATTTTTGTCGAACCTGGAGCTACCGCGGTAACAGCCGCGCTGGATGGCCGGACTGTGGCTACGGCGCTATTTTCAGTTACGAATGTCGTCAGTGTCGACCAGGTCAGGATGTAAGTTTTCCCGTCGGCGAAAGTTCCAGATACCTGCAGATGGCCCTCGTGAAGAAGAGCGGCTTTTTGGGCTGACATCAGCAGCGTTTGAGGTTCGGCGTGCAAACTAACAGGCGAATCGGCCCGCTCGACGTCCACGGCAACGCTGTCGGTTTTCACTTCGCCCTGCTCCATGTACCCGTGCGCACTGAGATGGTAGCGATGCGGAGTGATGTCAAGGGGTATGGTAATCGTGAAGTTGTATGGCGCCCTACTGAGCTCTTCCGATAGGCCGATTGGATCGGTTCCGATAATAATTACTCTATTTGGAGCGTCTCCAACGGCCATTACCTCGACTTTGACCTTTTCTCCCGGATGGACGACGGTACCTTCCGCTGGCGCAGTTATCTTGAGTGCGGAAGCCGCGGTAATTGCGTTAGCCATGGCACATCCGACTCCGCTGCATAACGCTAATCTCAGCAATGTCGCTCGCAGAGCTATGGTTCGCATGCTTTTCTTACGGGAGCAAAACGAAGGGAGACTTTCCTGCCGGTTGATTCAACATCTGAATAACCGATGTCTGAACGGTGTTGACACCCCCCAGCGGGTCGACCTCGCTGGGCCCCAGAAAACCCAAGCTGAGGCGTCCGACTATGTTGGACGAATGAACAAGTCCGCCTATGGTACCCGCGGCAGTGCCGTTGTTTCTCTGGCTGGTAAGGGGTACGATTGCATCGCTGTCCTGGCCGAAAACGGTAGGCCAGCCAGCCATCGTTAACTTCATCGCTAAGGGATCATTTTTGCATTCGTGGCGGAGGTACTGCGGCCCGACCGTACGCGTGTCGTTCAGTATGGACAGGTTCGCCGGCTGCATGATTCCGGCAATCATTGCGGTGGGCACCGAGTGTCCGTTGTTGGACTGCTGGATTGCCGTCAAGGACGTGTTAAGACTGCCGCCGGTACCATCGCCCATCAGATCGCCAATACCGCCGCGAGTCACGCTGCCATCTATTGAGGCGGTCAAAAACGACGAACTTCCGTGGTCTGCCAAGAATCTGCGTGTGCAGGCATTTGCTGGCTGAAGAATCTGTATAGCCAGTGGACTGCCCAAGTGCGGTGTCCCGATAGTGATGAGCTTGTCCATGATACTGGCGCCGAACGACGCACGGCCGGTGAAGCTTGGTAAGTACTCAATCTTTCTGGTCACAAGGCCACCCATGCTGTGGGCCACGATGTCGACCTGGGCGGCTGCGACGCCCTGAGAGCGGAAGTCAATCAGGAAACGGATCATCTCGTTCAAGACCTGTGGTGCGTTATAGTCGAGACCAATCGAACTTCGTGTTACTTGAGCAAGTGCCGCTGGGGAGTAATCGTTTGGAGAACTGGACGAAAGGTTTACTATGACCGGGTCGTCGTAATTGGCGGTCCTGACCACAAAACGTCCATCGTTGACGAAGGGCGTGAAATTCAACCAACTTGCACCGCTTCCCCAAACCCCGTGCACCAGCACGACTACCGGGCGGGTCATAGTCGAGGATGTTTGGTTCGACCTGCCGGACGCCTGCGACTTTGCCGTAATGGTGACCTGGCGCGAGGCCGAGGTATCGTCGTTGCCGCCGCGCGAAAAATCCTTGGACGGGAAATACTGCGCAAATGCGATTGGTCCCTTGCTCGTCTGCTGCGCCGTGACGGTTATCTGGGAACCGGATGCCATGCCGTCGACGGGAAGCAAGGTTTGCAGTATGCCATCTGGCTGCGCCAGCCCGTTCTGATTGGGCGCCCCGTCGCCCTGCAGCTTGAGAGTGAGTTGCTCCCCGGCGAAACTCCCATAAATTTGCAGCACCAAACGCGCTGCGCCATCGGCGGCAACGCCCATAACCTGCTTCCCGCCGGTCGCGAGCGTCTCTGGATCGGTAAGCACGCCGTCCCCGGCCTGATTAACCAGATCCGGAACGGGGTCGAGCAAAACGATGCAAGGGTTCAGGGATGCGAGGATGACGCCCTTCGGACTAAGTGGGGCACGCTGCGGACTCGCACCAGGCTGTCTCGCCGGTCGCGCCTCAGGTACGATATTGGAGCACGGTGTGTTCGGGGAAGGAGGGGGTGGCGGCGGTGGCGGAAGGGCGGTGGCGGCAGCCAGACATTGCTGATATTCCGCCAACACTTCATCCTCGCACGCACCCCCTTGCCCGGAAAGCGCGCACCCCAACGTGCCTGCCGCCGCGATAGCGCCGCAGTAGTTACATGCGTCGCTGTTGCACGTCTGTCCCGACGCGAAACTCGTTACCAAAAGCACGAAAGCGACGCGCCCGAAAGCTAATGACACTAGTTTCCGCACCATTTCCGCCAAGAATCCTCCTGCTCACCTCAGCGACGAGCCGGCCGAACACCGCTCCGTGCTTTGCGCTAGAGTATATCCGACACGTTGCCGTAAAGCAAGGAATATTGATCTAATACTCTGTTTAGGTTCGTCCGGTCGCGTTCCGCGCCGATTCTCCGATGGCCGAGCCTGCCGATGCTAGGACGGCCGCTTTTTCCTCACACGAGATCATGCGTTTGGCAAAAGGCACTCCGGTTTTTTTGCCAGCTAACTAACGAAAGGCGACGCGAACCGCGAAGACCGAAAAATGCCGGTGGATTCCCAAGTGGATCAGAGCATGCTTGCAACACGGGCCGATAAAAAGAGCGTGCATAACGATGCCCGTTCCCCAGTCCAAAAGGAATTAAATCCCGTGAGCGACGCCGGCTCCAAGAAACCCGGCGCCGAAAAAGATCGGCTAGCGAGCTGCAAGCAATTCGAAAACCGCTCGGTTCACTCAAGACATGTGCCAACGGCTGAGTAGCACCGCCGAGTCCAAGCCCATCCAGAGCGACAAGCACGTCAAATTTCATCTGGGCAATTCAAGGGAAACAGCATCAACGGTGGCGCGCGGGGTAGGTCTTGGCGCGACCGTTGCTGGACATTTACCAGAAAGCCCCGCCCAGCACCCGCCCGCGCTGATGCACTTCCAGATGCCCAGCGCTTCAGTTGGGATAACAGCGCGCGTCAGGTGCTGGAGACGTATCAGGAGGTGGTGGCCAGAACGCGGCCCCGCTGACGCACTTCCAAATGCCGGTCTTTTTCGTTTCCGATCCAGAGTAAACGGGCGTGAATGTCGCTTGCGCCGCCCATCACTTCCCAATCCTCCGGAAAATCGAGCGCGTCCGCTGTGGCCAGATAAACGCCGAGCGAGCCCGTGCGTAGATAACGCACCGCCGTTCCTCCCGTTGTCTCGACCACATACAAGCCGACCGGGTCAAGTGGCAGTAGCGTCTGACCGGCCGTCTGACGGGCCGTCTGACTGGCAACGTTCAGGACTGCCAGATCGCATTGGGCGAGCACCATTTTCATTCGCGGGTCGGGCTCCAGCCGGACGGCCGCGACATGAGGGCGAGTGCGTTGCATAGGGACCGGCAGAGTGAAGCGCTCCCGGGTCGAGAACTCCTTCCGCCAAGGCTGGTTCGGGCCGATTGGCGCTAACAACATTGGCATTTCCACCAGCAGGAGCCGCTGGAGACGGGCGGTGATGCGGTCGTGCAACTCGTTGGGCGAACTGAAATCCAGAACGGATAGATGAAATGTTTTTAATATGCGATCCGCAATTTCGGGTGAGAGGTTTCGCACCCCTTTCAGCACATTATGTATGTGCGGCTGCGAGACTCCGGTCAAGCGCGCCATCTCTCTCTCCGTCAGGTGTCCGTTTCGAACGTGCGTTCTGAGTTCGGCCAGGAGCCGTTGCTGGGCCTCTAAGAAGGTCATGGTTGCTCGTGCTCCTGGGTATATTTCACGGCGAAATAGGTCACAACTGATCCGCGATGAATTTCAACAGCGGACAAGGTACTAAGAGTCACGGTACTAGACTTTAGCATACTCCTAAGCTGTTCTAAGGACAATAGCCTGAGAACCTCAGGGATGTGCCAGCAGCACCCGGCTTGAATACCCTTTCTTACTTCGAGGATTGACGGTCTTGGGAATCCGGCGAATGATGAAGAAAAAAGTAAGCGAGCAAGAGCAGCCAAGGGGAGTCCTTGGACTGCCAAACCCAACAGTGGAGAAGGACTTGAGACTGAGATGGAATGGACTCGTTCCGAAACTTTAGCGCTCGCAGGGCTAACCTGTAGTTCCTGTCATGGACTCGGGTTGCGTGCCGTCAGAGGCAACGCGCTGCAGCCGTGCCATTGCGTTTTCCGTTCGATTTTTCGCGCGTGCTTAACGCGCTTTCAAGAATGTGTGGCTGGCGAGCGCTATGTAAGCCGGGTCACTTTAGAAGTCATGCCGGGCCAGGAACACAAGGGGACCTGGGGCCGCAAGCAAGAAGAATTCATAGCCGACTTCTGCCTGGTGAGCCGGCGGGCCTTAGAAGAGGACGAGTACCGCATTTTTCGATATCACTTTCTGCTAGGCGGCGACTGGCGGCTGTGTTGTCAAAAACTAGGTATCGATCGGGGCAACTTCTTCCATTCCGTCTACCGTATTCAGGAAAAGCTGGGCCGGGTGTTCCGGGAACTGGAGCCGTATCCATTATTTCCGCTTATAGATTATTTCCATGGGCCGGCCAAGCGGGCGGGCAGTTGTCTGGTTCCGAAGGCTGTGGTTCTGCCGATTCGGCCGCCCGTGAACTACCCGGAGACAGAGGTCGCATAAGGCAAACCTGGGGACGGACACCTCCGTCCCCAGTTCCGGGTCATTGCTCTCTGCGGTCGGCAAAGAACTTCTTCAGCATTTCCAGGCACTGGGCAGCGCGGACGCCTTCCGTGATCTCCAACCGGTGATTCAGCACATCGGAATCGGCCAGGCGAAACTTACTACGCACGCCGCCAAATCGCAGATCGCGCGCTCCGAAGACCAGCCGGCCGATACGCGCTTGCACTAAGGCGCCGGCGCACATCACGCAAGGCTCCAGAGTTGCATATAGGGTGCTGTTCTCCAGACGATAGTTGCCGGCCACTCGCCCCGCTTCCCGGATGGCCAGCATCTCGGCGTGTGCCGTGGGATCGGAGAGACGGACCGGAGAATTGAAGCCGCGGCCGCGGATTTCGCCATCCATCACGACTATCGCGCCCACCGGCACTTCGCCGTTGCGCTCGG
>DATFZA010000541.1:0-12348 GCA_035314765.1 Bryobacteraceae bacterium | reverse complement strand
TCATCCCGAAGTCCGAGTATACCCTTGGTTCAATAGGATTTCTTGCAACGGCCAGCAGCAATGTACGTCCTATACTTTGGCGCAGCAGGTTCCCGCTGGAAAAGATCATGATATGAGTTTTTCGCCAGCTTCGATCCTGCTTGTCCTGCTCACCGCGGCGTCGGGATGGGGCCAGCAGCAATCGAGCTTGCAGGTCACTGCCAAGGACACAACGGGTAAACCCGTGCCGGGCGCGCAGATTCTGCTCCGACGGGGATCGGACATCGCCGCCGCGGGCGAGACCGATGCCGCTGGGCTGGTCCACTTGCCGTCGCTCGCGGCCGGGAAATACGATCTCGAAGCCAGTAAGCCGGGCTACCTGACCTTGCAACAAAAATCCATTGAGATACCCGGCGCCGGCGCCCTGAATCTGGACCTGGTGTTCAGCGTGGAGACAGAGCGGCGCGACAGCGTGGAGGTGCGCGGAACCACCAACCCGGTGACGGACAGCGCAGCCGCGGGCTCCGAAGCGCAACTGAACGAGGTTCGCGAGCTGCCCAGCCGGCCGGCAACGGTCGCCGACGCCTTGCCGCTACTACCCGGCATAGTTCGTTCTCCCGAAGGCGGTCTGAAGATCTCCGGAACCGGAGAACACCGGAGCGCATTGATCGTCAACTCGGTGGACGCCACCGACCCCGCCACCGGGCAGTTCGGGCCCACGATTCCCATCGACAGCGTGGAAACGCTCAGTGTGTTTCAGACGCCATTTCTGGCTCAATATGGGCGGTTTACTTCGGGGCTGGTTTCCGTGGAGACCAAGCGCGGCGGGGACAAATGGAAATTCGACGTCAACGACCCGTTTCCCGATTTCCGGTTTCGAAGCTGGCATCTGGCTGGCGTTCGCGATGCCACGCCGCGCCTGAACTTCAGCGGGCCATTGATCAAAGACAAGCTGTATTTCGCCGAGGGAGTGGAGTATGAAGTGCGCAAGACGCCGGTGATCACGCTCCCGTTTCCTTACAACCAGCAGAAGGTGGAGGGATTCAATTCATTCTCGCAGTTCGACTATCTGCTATCTTCCACGCAGATTCTTACGGCGACGTTTCATATCGCGCCGCAGCGCCGCGATTTTGTCAACCTGAACTACTTCAACCCCGAGCAGGTTTCTCCCAGCTCTTCTTCCCGCAACTACGCAGGCGCCATCTCGGATCACGTCTCGCTCAAGAGCGGGTTGCTGGAGAACACGCTTTCAATCACGCGCTTTGACGCCAACGTCTGGGGCAACGGCAACAACCCCATGGTGCTGACACCAACCGGAAATTCCGGGAGCTATTTTGCCGCGGAAGACCGGGGCGCGTCGCGCGTCGAGTGGTTAGAAGCGTATTCGCCAGATTTGTTCGGGGGCAGCGCGGGCAACGGACACCAGTTGAAGTTCGGATCGAGCGTCGCATGGGCCGACGACGACGGCCAATTTTTCGCGCATCCCATCAGCATTTTGGGGCCGCGGAGCCAGCTGCTGCAGCAAATTGATTTTACGGGAGGCCAGCCTTTCGACCGCACCGACGGGGAATTAGCCTTCTTCGGCCAGGATCATTGGCAGATACGTCCGCGCCTGGCGCTCGACTTCGGTCTCCGCGCGGAGACGCAACGGGTGACGCAAAGCTTCCGGTTTGCGCCTCGTATTGGCGCCGCGTGGATGCCCTTTGAATCGTTGGGGACCGTAGTGCGGGGCGGGTTCGGATTGTTCTTCGATCGAGTGCCTCTCAACGTCTATGAATTCGACCGCTTTCCCCAGCAGGTAATCACCACGTACAATAGCGACGGCACGATCGCATCGGGACCCCTGGTGTATCAAGACATCATCGGCCAGGTGCTGACTAAATTTCCATTTGTGCTGCAAAGGGCCGCGCCCGGCAATTTTTCTCCACACAGCGCCACATACAATCTGCAAATAGACCAGCCTGCAGGCCGGTATTTGAAACTGCGAGCCAGTTATCTGTCCAACAACTCATCCGATCTGATTACGCTGAATCCCATCGTCAGCGCGCAGTCCGCATCCCTGGTACTGGACGGCAACGGGCAGTCCCGTTACCGGCAGTTCGAACTGACCGCCCGTTTGCGCCTGGGCGAGGAGACTCGCCAGCTCTTTTTCTCTTATGTCCATAGCAAGATTCGGGGCGATCTCAACGACTTCAACCAATATCTGGGCAGTTACCCGATCCCGATCATCCGTCCTAATCAGTTCGCCAATCTTCCCGGCGATCTGCCCAACCGTTTTCTGATGTACGGTCTGCTGCGCTTGCCGGGGAAAATCCGCATCGCGCCAATCGTGGAGTATCGCAATGGGTTTCCGTATCTGGTCACTAACGCCTTGCAGCAATATGCCGCGGTGCCCAACGCGCAAAGCTTTCCCAATTTCTTTTCGGTGGACGCGCGCATTTCCAAAGACTTTCAAGTGACTCCGAAATATGCCGTGCGGCTTTCCGTAAGCGGCTACAACTTGACCAACCATTTCAATCCGGATACGGTGCACGGTAATATCGCCGACCCGCTGTATGGTGTTTTCTTCGGGCAGCACGAGCGCCGGTATACGGCGGATTTCGATGTGATTTTCTAAGGGCGCACCCAAATGAGGATAGGTGTATTCGCGATGGTCGCAACCCATAAACTTTCGCGACGGCCCCCAACCAAACGCTGCCTCCTAAGCTCGCAGTCAACCCGTGCGTTTCATTGAACATGATCGTAGCCACCAAGACAGGGCCTAATCACCCCTTTTGGGTCCAAATCGCTCCCCGACCCTAATTACTTCGCCCGGCAGGATCGAACTCATGATCAACCTGCACGCTTCTAGATGTGGTAAGAGGTCCTTAAGGCGATTCGACTTGGCGCGCACGACCAGGATCGCAATGCTGCGACCGCTCAAGTTCTGCTGATATTGCAGGCTCTTATCCATCGTCAAAAACAGATCGAACCCGGCGTCTTCAGCAAGCGAAAGCAAACGCCCGTTCTTCTGGCCGGAGAGGCCTGCTTCAGGTGCGGTCAAGCAATGGTGCTCGGGGAATGAATTCTTTAGCTTCCTGGGTATGCACTCGTCAATCAGGACTTTCATCCCAGTCGACTAACAAGAAGCGATTTCGCAAACTCAAGCGCGGCAACGGCATCGCCCTTTGATACAGTCGGAAAATCGTCCAGAAATTCGTCAAGGGTCTCTCCGCCTTCCAGGTAGTCCAATAAGGCTTGAAATGGCACACGTGTGCCCCGGAAAACCGGAGTTCCTCCCAGGATATCGAGATCCTTAACGATAATGTCGCCTTCTTGCATGTTGGGGCTCTCGCTTTGCTCTCACCCCTATCCTATCGCAGGGCTCGGGCCGGCGAATTTGATTCAAAAGCACTCCTCCCCGAGCGTCCGAAGAGATTCGACGAACGGCGACCGGGCCACGCCTCGCTCTGTGATGATCGCGGTGACATAGCGATGAGGCGTCACATCGAACGCCGGATTCTGCACCATCGTATTCTCGGGCGCCACCGGGACGCCGAATACATGAGTGACTTCGCTGGCGGCGCGTTGCTCGATCGGGATTTCGTCGCCGGAAGCCAGCGTTAAGTCGAGCGTCGAGACCGGCGCCGCCACATAAAACGGGACATTGTTCTCCCGCGCCAGGACGGCGACCGAATAGGTTCCGATTTTGTTGGCCACGTCGCCGTTCGCGGCTATACGGTCTGCGCCAACCACCACACAGCCAATTTTGCCGGATTTCAAAAAATGTCCGGCCATACTGTCGGTAATCAACGTGGCGGGAATGCCGTCGTGCTGCAACTCCCAAACCGTCAGCCGTGCGCCTTGCAAAAAAGGCCGGGTTTCATCGGCGTACACTTCGATTTTCTTGCCGTCCGCTACCGCGGCCCTTATCACGCCGAGGGCGGTTCCGTATCCGGCGGTCGCCAACGCGCCGGCATTGCAGTGCGTCAATACCACTTTGCCGTCTGGGACCAGGGGCGCGCCGTTGCGTCCGATGCACTCATTGATGGCGATATCTTCCAGGCGAATTTGCTTGGCTTCCTTCACCAGCGCCTCGCGAACTTCAGCGAGAGGACGCCCGCTCAGCGCGCGATATTTCGTTCGCATGCGGTCTAGCGCCCAAAACAGATTGACGGCGGTGGGGCGCGTGTTGGCGAGCGTAGAACAGATTTGCTCGAAGTCGTCTTCCGTCTGCGCACTCTGCATGCCGAGGGCAACTCCCATCGCGGCAGCCACGCCAATGGCGGGAGCGCCGCGAATCACCATAGAGCGGATGGCTTCGGCCACCTGTTGGTAGCTGGTGCAAGTGACGTATACTTCCTCGCGCGGTAGCCGGGTCTGGTCAATCATGACTACGCCGGCATCGGTCCAGAGAATGGTTTCGATCATGGAAGCGTGCTCGCTCTCGTCCATAGCGCCACAAACTGGATCAGGTTGTAGCCAATGTGCATAAATGCCGCCGAGCCAGTGGAACCGGTGCGGTAGCGGACAAAGCCGAACACCGCGCCAGCCAGTCCGATCACCACGGCGTATTGCCAGGTTTTCTGGTACTCCGGCGCATGCATCGCGCCGAAAAGCGCGGCGGTGGAAAGAATGCCGACCGCGGGACCAAAAGACCGCACCAGCAGCGGCATCAAGAAACCGCGGAAGGCCAGCTCTTCGCATAATGGTCCTAACAGAACCCCGAAAATGGCGAACAGAACCATGGTGGGCCGGTCCGCGAGCATCTTGTCAAACGGCGATTGGATTTCGGGTGTCTTGAGCACATAGGCGAGGTAACCCATGGAAAGCGCCAGCACCGGGCCTAACCCAAGGCACAATCCCGCGTGCGGGAACGGCGGCGCAAATCCGAGCGAGCGCCAGAATGGCCGATGGTAGGCCAGGCGGAACAGCGCGAACAGAAATCCGAACACCAAGACATACCAGACGGATTGCGCGAGAAGCTCCTCGAACCCTTCCGAGACACGCAATCGCGGACCAGCCAGCCGCGCCAGTGTCGCGGATAGCAACAGGCTGGGAAACGCGATCCCCAGAAACAGTAATACGTCGCGGTACGACCAGAAGGGCTCGGACTTTTGCTCGGCTGGAGTCATGCGTCGGCTTCCACCAATGCCGCGGCCAGCAGGGGAACCATCAATTCGTGGTGACCAGTGAGTGAGTAACCGCGACCGCCGGCTTTGTTGTGCGGACGCTCGACAACGTTGGTACGAGGCCGGTAGTGCTGCAGAAAGTCCATGTTCACCGTGGTGAAATTGCCCAACGGATAGCCGAGATTTCGAACCACCGATACTGCCTTGAGAAACACTTCCGGCAGGATTACCGCCGAGCCGACGTTCAAATAAACGCCGCCCTCGTTCAAATCGCGGATCAAGGAACACAGCAGGCGGAAATCGCGATGTGAGTGCGCCCCGATGACGGCGCCATCCGCCGTGGGGTGCGTGTGCGGAGTATCGGCGCCGATGGCCACGTGGACGGTGACAGGGACGCCGGCGCGATAGGTTTCATGTAGCAGACTGACGGCGCGGAATTCGGGCTTGGCCAGCGTCTGCAGGCGGCGGCCTAACGCTTCGCCGTAGCCCAGCGCCGGGTCGTCTTCTGTAGTTAGGCCGCCATTGAGCGTGATCTCTCGCCCGGTTTCTTCCGCTGCGCCGAAGCTGCCATCGGGCAGAACGGCGTCCACGTCTTCGCTGGTTTGTCCGGCCAGTGCGATTTCGAAATCGTGGATGGCGGATGCGCCGTTCAGCGCGAAAGCGGTGGCGAATCGGCGCTGCATCAGGTCGATGAGCACGGGCGCGAGACCCACTTTGATGACGTGACCGCCCAGGCCCCAAATGATGGCGCGCTGGTTTTTTCTTGCGGCGAGCAGGGCTGCTAATACGTCGCGAAAATTGTTGGCGGCCAGAATTGCGGGAAGAGAATCGAGCCAGTTGGAGATTCCGCCGCCTTTGTAGGACTTGGCGAAATCGACCGCGCGCACTTTACCGCCGCGCGCTTCGAGAGAGACGGTTTTGAGCGCGGCGAAATCCAGGGGTTGGTGGGAGTATTTGCTCATGGGGCCGGGGAGGTCCCCTCCCTAACGGTCGGGGCTAGGCTGTTGCTTGGGGCGACCGGGGGGTCGCCAGCCGACCAGGGGGTCGGCCCCACAAGGTCTAGCAGTTTTCGCGATGTAAGCGGGGTGGCGGCGGTAATCGCAGCCCGCCAGCCAGTTGTGGGGCCGACCCCCTGGCCGGCAGGCGACCCCCCGGTTGCCCCAGCGGTCCTAGAAATATGAGCAAAGTTCGTCATTTCTTTCGCAGTGCCGCGGCCGTGTGGCTTTTCTTGACCTTCATCAACTGCTCGGGTGTGCCGGTTGCGACCACTTGGCCGCCGTATTCGCCGCCTTCCGGCCCCATATCGATGATCCAATCCGCCGATCGGATCACATCCAGATGGTGTTCGATCACTAACACCGTGTTACCCAAATCCACCAGCCGCTGCAGCACGTCCAGCAAACGGCGGACATCTTCAAAATGCAGCCCGGTGGTCGGCTCATCCAGGATATACAGAGTGCGGCCCGTTTGCCGCTTGCTTAGCTCGCGCGCCAGCTTGATGCGCTGGGCTTCGCCACCCGAAAGAGTCGTGGAAGACTGGCCAAGGTGCACATAGCCGAGGCCGACATCGTTCAAGGTTTGCAGCTTTTGCTTGATCTGTGGAATGTTCTCCAACACCGGCAGCGCCTGTTCGATCGGCATCTCCAACAGGTCGGCCACGGACTGCCCTTTATACTTGACTTGCAGCGTTTCACTGTTGTAGCGGCGTCCGCGGCATACGTCGCAGGTGACATACACATCCGGCAGAAAATTCATTTCAATGCGCCGGAGGCCATCGCCCTGGCAGGCTTCGCAGCGGCCGCCTTTGACGTTGAAGCTGAAGCGGCCAGCCTTGTAGCCGCGCTCGCGCGATTCGGGCAGCATCGCGTATAGCTCGCGAATGGGTGTGAAGACTCCGGTATAGGTGGCGGGATTCGAACGCGGCGTGCGTCCAATGGGAGCCTGATCGATTTCTACGATCTTGTCGATATGCTCCAGTCCTTCGATCTTTTCGTGCGCGCCCGGAATGGCGTGGGACCGGTAAACTTCCTTGGCGATCACGCGGTAAAGAATATCGTTCACCAGCGTGGACTTTCCGCTGCCCGAGACTCCCGTGACCACAATCAAACAGCCGAGGGGAAACGCGACGGTGATGTCCTTCAAATTGTGTTCGCGGGCTCCGCGCACTATCAGTTGCTCGCCGTTGCCATGGCGGCGTCCCGAAGGCGGCTCGATTTTATCGAGGCCGGCGAGATAGCGGCCGGTGAGAGAACACGCATTGGCGGCGATCTGAGCTGGAGTTCCGGCGGCCACCAATTCGCCGCCCAATCGTCCGGCGCCGGGCCCGAGATCGATGACGTAATCGGCGCGCTCAATGGTCTCGGCATCGTGCTCCACCACCAAAACCGTGTTTCCCAGATCCCGCAGGCGCGAGAGGGTGTCGAGCAAGCGGCCGTTGTCGCGCGGATGCAATCCGATGGACGGCTCATCGAGCACATAAAGCACGCCACGCAGCTTGGAGCCGATCTGCGTCGCCAGACGAATGCGTTGCGCTTCGCCGCCAGACAGCGTGGCCGCCGAACGGGCCAGATTCAGATAGCTGAGCCCAACCGCGTTGAGAAACTCCAGGCGATTGGCAATCTCTTCTACGACGCGGCCGGCGATCTGGCGCTCCCGCTCGTCCAGCCGCCAACTCTGCACCGTCTCAATGCTGCGGGCGATCGAGGTCTCGGTAATATCGGCGATGCTCGCGCCTTTCACACGGACGGCCAGGCTGCTGGGCAACAACCGGCGGCCCTGGCAATCGGGGCAAGTGGCGGCCGACATGTAATCCATCAGCCATTCGCGATAGCCGGCGCTGGCTTCCTGAAACGTGTCGTCCAGAATTTTGGTAAGGCCCGGAAATCCGTTGCCACCATCCAGCAGCAAAGCCTGATTCTTGCGTGACAGGCTTTCGAACGGTTTCTTGAGGTTGATTTTCAGTTTGGCGGCCGCGTCGGTCACGCGCTGCTGCGTGTAACTGGAGCTTGCGCCCGGCCCCAGACCGCCGTCAAACAGCGGCTTACTGGGGTCGACAATGATCTTGCCGGGATCGAAACTCCAGCGGCTGCCCAACCCGTGACAGGTGGCGCATGCGCCATAGGGGCTGTTGAAGGAGAACGAACGCGGCTCGAGTTGCGGCACGCTGGTCCCGCAGTCCGGACAGGCCAGCTTCAGGCTGTACAAGTGCTCCGGACCGTTGACCACGGCTACCATGACCAAGCCGTCCGCTAGTTTGGAAGCGGTATTGATCGAAGCTTCCAGCCGCTTCTCGATTCCAGGCTTGAGCGGCAGGCGGTCCACCACAACTTCAATCGTGTGGTTCTTGCGCTTGTCGAGCGGAATCTGCTCGTCGAGCGAGCGCAAGACGCCATCGACGCGCGCCCGCAAGAAGCCCTGGCGCGAGAGCTTCTCCATCTCTTTCTTGTATTCGCCCTTGCGGCCGCGGACGATGGGGGCCAAAATCATGATGCGCTCGTCCTGTTTTAGGGCGAGGATTTGCTGCAGAATTTGTTCAGTACTCTGGCGGGTGATCTCGCGGCCGCAGTTGGGACAATGCGGGACGCCGATCGACGAGTAAAGGACGCGCAGGTAATCGTAGATCTCGGTGATGGTTCCGACGGTCGAACGGGGGCTGCGGTTGGTGGTCTTCTGCTCAATGGAAATGGCCGGGCTGAGGCCGTCGATCGAGTCCACCTCGGGGCGCTCCATCTGGTCCAGAAACTGGCGGGCGTAGGGGGAGAGGGTCTCGACGTAGCGCCGCTGTCCCTCGGCGTAGATGGTATCGAAAGCGAGCGAGCTTTTCCCCGAACCGCTCAACCCCGTGATCACCGTGAGGGTATTGCGCGGAATCTCTACGTCGATGTTTTTCAGGTTATGCTGCCGTGCGCCATGCACGGTAATGCGGTCGAGCATTGGGTGGGAGCAGAACTCTAGTTTAGCATCCAGGAAAATCGCACGTTGCCGAAGCCTCGGGCAAAGGCAAGCAAACTCCGCTCCCAGACTTGCGCCGCAGCGCGTCTTACGCTTTGCTCGCCTACTGTGCATCTGTACTAAAATCGCACCAATGGCGAAATCGTCACTCCAAAAATTGCGAAACAGCGTCTCGCTCAAAGAAAGCAGACGACGAAGGCGGGATGGGACCGACTATTGCGAGGTTTGCCGTTGGAGAGGCCCCACTTGGCTCGGTAGCCTATTGAAAACGCATCATGTCATCCCAGTTCGTTACAACGGCGACGTCGAAGCGCCGGACAATCTCACGACATTGTGCCCCAATCACCATGCGTTAGCCGACGCGCTATCGCACCCCCACCAAGATCCGCCAAAGACGAGAGATGCTCTCTTCGAGTTGCTCCGCTCTGTCGACCAAGAGCTCCCGAAATGTAAGGACCATTCAAAGTAGCCTACTATCGGCAGATCACGCAGATTGACTCGATTGTATATTCCATCTACAATATAGACGGAATACTTTGACGCAACCGGTCCAGCTAAAGCTCAAACAAGCTAGCGCGGTGCTGGGCGTGGATCCAAAAGATCTGCAGAATCTTGTGCAATTCAAGGTCTTGCACCCGGTGCGCCGGAAAAGCTTCTATTGGTTCGACAACCGGCTTCTGCTTGAAGCGAAGGTGGCTTTCTATTTGAAGGACTTGCTGGGTACGTCCACGGAAGTGCTGGCCCGATTCACGCAAGTTCTATCCAAGAGCTTGAAGGAAGACAAGTCGTCCAAATTTCGGTATGTGTGGATTCGGTCTCGCCCAGCGACGGGCGGCGAGCCGATTGAAGTGCGCATACCCCTCAGAAATCTGGCAAAGGAACTCGAACAACAGCTTCCTCGGGCTGTCGCCTACCCCGATCTGCCTCGCGGAAGGAAGAGACCGGGTTGGAAGCGCGAGTATGCCCGCAGTTTAGAGGCAGCCTCTGTCGATCTATCCGGTGTCACGGAATCTCAGATCCTGAAGACGATTCGCGGCTACAGAGCCGAGAAGAAGCGTCCGCCGGAGATTACCATTGGCGGGTCGAAGAGACCGGCGTAGAGGAGTGATCGATACTTCGGTTCTGGTGGCTGGCATCGCCGGCTTCAAGGCGCGCCAGTCCGTGCAGAATCCGAGCGCTGCACTCCTTCGCGACTGGCTTGAGAACGACACCTTCACATGGCTAGTTACCGAGGAGATCCTAGCCGAATACAAGCTGATTCTCAGAAGGCTCGGTGTCCGGCGAAACCTGATCGGTCAGGTCATCAACCTCCTTCGTGAGGAGGCAGAACTCGTTGACGTCCGCTTGGCCACCGATATATCGCCAGACCCCGGCGATAATCCGTTCTGCGCTTGCGCTGAGCAGGGGCGCGCAACGTTCATTGTCACGCTGAATCGCAAAGACTTTCCTCAAGAGAGCCTATCCGCGAAGGTGATCTCGCCGGGTGATCCGACGCCTACGACCCGGGGTGGGCGAGCGCAAATTACTTGAGGTACAAAGCAGACAAAATCGGATTCAAGCCCCCGCCGCGCTGGCCGATAAGGGAGGCATGAGTCAAATCAGTTCCGTCTCTTCATCCGCTGCTTTAGCGGCTTATCAGGCCAGTCAGGCCAACCAGACTACTCAGGCCAATCAAGCCAAAACTACGCATCCGGCGCAATCTACGCCGACGCAACAAACCAAGGCAGATAGCGTTTATCTGAGTTCGGCCGTGGGCGACGTCGACCATGACGGTGACTCGCACTAGACGGCCGGGTCGTCATGGCGTAGGCGGGCTGGATTGGTAATCCAGACGTCCGCCCAGGGCATCGCTGACCGAAACATGATTGCGCTCCAGGGTCTCGCCGAGCACCTGATCGAGAGAAACCCGGGCGTGGCTGAAGGTGGCTAGCGCCGCCACTTCAATCGTTCGCGCGGCTGCCAGGCTGCGTTGCACGGCAATCACGTCGTCGAGCGTCGAGCTGCCCAACTGGAATTTCTGCTGCTCTTTTTCGAGCAACTGCTCCTGCAGCGCACGCGCGTCCCGCGCCGTCGCAAAGCGCGCCCGCGCCTGCCGCAACGCCACCATCTGATTGGAAATATCCACTACGATCTGATTCATGTCCCGCCGCTCAATCAAATCGCTTTGCCGCAGTTGCAATTGCTCGATCCCGTAATCCCCTTGCGCTATATGATTGTGAATCGCCCCTTGAAACAACACGGCGGCCCGCCGGTCCAGGTAATCTCCATGAAAGATCTGACCCAGTGCCGTTCCCAAGCCTCCCACGGAACTGGGAACGGGAGTCTCTCCGCTGGCTGGATTCGGCACGCCAGCCAGTCCATGCGCCGTGTAAGCACCGATCCCCTGGAGTATCGGCAATAACCCATTGGCGGTGCCGGTTGCCGATATTAGCGCGCTCTCGTCGTTGATCTTGGCCAGCCGTACGTCTGGACGCTTGGCCATGGCGCGGGCAACCAGTTCGCGCAAAGGCGGTAAGTCTTCAGTCTCAGGGACCTGTATGCTATCGAGCGGAACCACTTCCGCCGCGTCGATCTCCGGGTCTTCGAGGCCATTGCGGCTCAAAACGGCCTTGAGCAGATTTTCCTGTTGCCGGATGGCCGCGAGCGAAATCGCCTGCTCGCGCTGGCGGGTGTTGAATTCCGCCTCGGCCCGATAGATGTCCACCTTGGCGATCGCGCCGATCTCGATCTCTTTTTTGGTGTCCTCGTAAAACTTCTTGGAAAGCTCCAGCGTCGTCTGCCGGAACCTGAGGTCCTCATGATCGCTGACCAAGTCCCAATACAGGTTCAGCACGTTCGCGACGAGATTCAACAGTTGCGACTGGAAGGTTTCGTTGGACGCGAGAACGTTCCTTCTTGCCACTCGAATAAAGCGGCTGTTGACGCCCACGCCAAACCCCTGGAGAAAATTATGCCGGGCGTAGATCTGCACCACCGGCGCAACGGAGGGGTTCACCACATCAGTGGGAGAGTTTTCATTCAGGTAGGATTCGTTGGCGGTGGCTTGCACATATCCACCGGATATCAAACCTTGCTGGACAAGCGTGTTGTAGATATGCCGTGTATCGACCAGCGCCACCGTCTGACTTTGCAGCAGTTCCGGCTGTGGCGTGGTGGTGTGCGAGAATCCGGAAGTGTTCTGGAGAACGGCGTCCAGGTTCTGGGTTACCGGCCCGATCTGAGACACGATCGCGCCGCCGGTGCCCTGTCCTTGACCGCCGCCTGCAGTGCTCAGTCCCGCGGTCACCTGGCTGCCGACGACACCCTG
>DATFZA010000540.1:0-4124 GCA_035314765.1 Bryobacteraceae bacterium | reverse complement strand
TCGAGATTGCCATGCGCGAAGGCGAAGGTGGCGGCTAGCAAAAAGGCCGCGAGGCTAATGATGGTCGTGCGATGTAGGTTCATGGATTTGTCCTCCGTTTAGAAATTCCTGTTCTTCCTGCGCTTCTTTGAGTTCATCCGGACTCTTCGGATTCATCTTCTCCATTTTGCGCTCTTCTTCCGGCGTAACCAGCGGGAGGTGACGAATGAAGCGGACCAGCTTCCAGGAGTCCTGCTGGTCGCGGCCAGGTCCACCCCAACCGGGCATGCCGGTAAAGCGGATGCCGTTTTCGATGATGAAGAACAGTTCGCCGTCGGTCAGGTGCTGGGTTTCCGCCAGGCGCATATCGGGCGCGGGCGGATACATGTGCTTGCCCATTTCAGTGTTGCCGCTGCCGTTGTTGGCGTGGCAGACGGCGCAATGGTCGGCCCAGTGGGCTTGGGCTTGAGCCAGAACTTCCGCTGAATCGGGAACGGGATTGGCCGGCGTCGTATAAATGGATGGCACGGCCAGCGATCGCAGGCGAGGCATGAGCCAACTCTCCAGCTTGCCGGGCGGCGTGCGCGCGCTGAACCCGGAAGCGCCGCGGATCAAGATGGCAGCGCCGATTGCGACGGCTGCCAGGAGGCCGGCCAGGAACCAAACAATTCTGGACATTGTGGAGACTCGGGTTAACCGCCGCACTCTCGAAAACCTGTTTTCATGCCAGGCGCCCAGGGGACACAGCTACGATAAATTTGATTGAGGACGTTCGGACTCGAGCCCGCTGTGTCCCCATCCGCGCCGCATCACTCCTGCCCCACAGCCAGCTTAGAGGATCTTCTTGATGCCGTGGCCGATTCCCTTGGCGATTTTGCCGGTGCCTTTCACGGTTCCCACACCGACATCCTTGCCGGCCGACCCGACACCTTTGCCGAAGGACGCTCCCGCGGCGACGGGGTGCAAGGTAACCAGATGACCGACACCAGCAGCCGTACCTTTGGCGAGATGGCCGGCGCCTTTGGCAGCGCCTTTACCGATATCCTTTGAACCGCTGGCGATCTGCGCCCATAAGCCGGCCGAGGCGAGTAACAGCAGCGTAAGTAAATGTAATTTTCGCAACTCGTCAATTTCGACGAGCGCTGAAACCAAAGGGTTACAAGCTGTTAAGATGATTTGACTTTGAGACGTCCAAGGGATAGGCTCAATCGGAAGGAGACTGATATGACCCCGAAGAATTCCGCTCAGCCTAGCGAGATCTTACCTATGGCTTCCAGCCGGCGAGGCTTTTTGCAAACAACCACTTTGGCCGCGGCAGCACTCAGCGCGGGCATAAAGGCGTCCGCTCAGAGTGCGACTTCCGACCGTCCCGAAGGCCTTTCCGGAAGCGGCGCCGGCCAGCTTTTCTTTACTGTGGATACTACGGCAGGAAAAGTACAGGGCATTGCCAACACCGGCATCAAGGAATTTAAGGGCATTCCCTACGGAGCTCCGACCGGAGGCAAGAACCGATTTATGCCTCCGCGGAAAGCGGCCGCTTGGCCGGGTGTGCGGGATTGCCTGGGTTACGGTCCGATCAGCCCGCAAACCTTGGCCGATATGCGCAGCGACTACGGGATGATGATCCAGTGGGACCGGCATAATGTCGGTGGCATGGGTGAAGACGTGCTCACCCTGAACGTCTGGACGCCCGGCGTAAACGACGGGCAGAAGCGCGCGGTGATGGTTTCTTTTCATGGGGGCGGCTTCGCCACCGGCTCCGGCAACGGTCCGGGCTACGATGGAGCGCAATTGGCGCGTTTCGGCGACGTGGTTGTGGTCACGGTCAATCATCGGCTGGCGAGTTTCGGCTATTTGAATCTGGTGGACGCGGGCGCGCCGGCGGAGTTCTCCAGCGCCGGCAGCGCGGGCGCGATGGATATGGTTGCATCGCTCGAATGGGTGCGCGACAACATCGCGAATTTCGGCGGCGATCCCAGCAAGGTCATGATTTTCGGCCAGTCCGGCGGAGGCGCCAAGACCACGACATTGCTGGCGATGCCATCGGCGAAAGGGTTGTTCCACAGCGCGGGCGTGCAGAGCGGGTCCGCACTGCGGCTGATGACGCGTGAGCAAGGCGCGAAATCCGCGGAGCTGTTGCTGGGCCAGCTCAGCATCTCGAAGAGCAATATCGGCGATATTCAGAAAATCTCCTGGCAGCAGATTCTGGAAGCGCAAACCGCTCTGACCGGGAAAGCCGGCTTCTCGCCAGTGGTGATGGAAGGAACGGCGCTGCCGCATCATCCTTTCGATCCGGCGGCGCCAATGGAGTCGGCCGAGGTGCCGGTGGTGATTTCGACGACGCTAGAAGATGCCGCGCTCAGTCTGACGAACTTCAACGTCGATGAAGCCGGAGTGAAAGCGATATTCAACAAGCGCTGGGCGGGCAAGGGCGACGAAATCTACGCTCTGTACCGCAAGCACAATCCGAAGAAGACGCCGTTCCTGTTGCAGGCGCAGGCGTTCACCGACAGCGGTTTCCGCGGTAGCGCGATTACCCAGGCGGAGCGCAAAGCGGCGCTAGGCAAGGCGCCGGCCTACATGTACCTGTGGAGTTTTGAGAGCCCGGGTTTCGATAAGAAATTCGGCGCAGTGCATGGGACCGACGTGTCGGCTTCGTTCTACAACTATCGCGACGGCATTGGCGGTACTGGATCCGCGCAACAACTCGCGCTATGGAAGAAGTTTGCCTCCGGCTGGGTGGCGTTAGCGAAGACGGCCGATCCGAACTGCGCCGAACTGCCGCACTGGGCGCCGTATGACACGGCGGCGCGGGCGACGATGGTTTTCGACAACGACCCTCGAGTGGAAAACGATCCGCGCTCCGAGATCCGAAAGTTCTGGGCGGAAATGCCGCCGGCGCCAGGACCGCGAGGATAGCCGGCATTTCAATGGCGGTGTCAGGAAACAAACTCGCCATCAATTGGGGACCGCTCCCTCACGGTCGCGGCTCGGTCACGCCGCGGTTCGGTCACGCCTTCCGAGCCGCGACCGTTAGGGAGCGGTTGTTTCCGACATCTAACTGGAACGTCGCTTGAATAGTCCGCGCAAAGGAGCGATGCGGCGCGATCAGGTTCTCCGCACTCTTTGCGCTTGAGGAGGTGGAGTTCGATGAGAAGACTCACGCTGATGCTGCTTGTCGCGGCATCTTTTTCGGCGGTGTGCTGGGCGGAATCGCAGGTTGCCGGAGACTGGCAGGGAACGCTGCGCGCCGGGGGCGCCGAGTTTCGCCTGGTCCTGCACATCACCGCCAAGGATGGAAACCTCGCGGCTACATTAGACAGCCTCGATCAGGGCGCTAACGGCATTCCCGTTAACGCGGTCACGCTCAAGGATTCCAAGCTGAGCCTGACCATCAATGCCATTAATGGCAATTACTCCGGCGTCGTCAACAAGGAAGCCACCCAGATCGCCGGCACCTGGTCGCAGGGACAGCCGATGAAGCTCGATTTCGAGCGAGCCCCGGCGCGAGCCGCTGCCAGCGTGTCGGCGCCAGCGGCCAAACCAACGCTGGACGGTCTCGATGAGTTCATTACCCAGACCATGAAGGACTGGAAGGTGCCGGGCCTCGCTATCGCGGTGGTCCAGGGCGACAAAGTGACTCTTCTCAAGGGGTACGGCTATCGCGACCTGGAGAAGCAGTTACCGGTAACCCCGAATACTCTGTTCGCTATCGGCTCCATCACCAAATCGTTCACGGTGACCACTCTCGGAATGGAGATGGACGAAGGCAAAGTGGACTGGGACAAGCCGGTGCGCGACTACCTGCCCAGCTTCAAGCTCTACGAGCCAAGCTTGACCGAGCAGATGACGATCCGCGACCTGATTACCCACCGCTCGGGCCTTCCGCGGCACGATCTGGTCTGGTACACGTCGGACTTTCCGCGCGAAGAGATCCTGCGGCGGCTGCAGTTTCTCGAGCCCAGCAAACCGTGGCGCAGCACTTTCCAATACAACAACCTCATGTTCATGGCGGCGGGATACATTGCCGGCCAGTTGAATGGCTCGGGTTGGGAAGACACCGTGACCCAGCGCATCTTCAAGCCCCTGGAGATGACGGGGACGAATTTCTCCGAGCAGGAAACGCAGAATAGCGCCGACTTCGG
>DATFZA010000539.1:0-2282 GCA_035314765.1 Bryobacteraceae bacterium | reverse complement strand
TCAGTAGCGGCCACGCTCACCTGCGCTCCGAAGCGCTCCGCGCGGCGCACTTCATAGCGCGAGTTCTTGCGGAAGCCCGCAAAGATCTCATCGTCACTTCGGCGCAGATCGAGCCGCAACGACGCTCGCGGGTCGCCCACGCGTTCCCACACCAAGGCGTCGCCCAGCCGCAAACGCTGTTCCGCCGATTCGACAATCCATTCTGGAATCACATCCAGATACGCAAACCGCTCCCACCGCATCTTCCCGGCCAATTCTTCCGCCGCCGCAGTCCACAGTTGGCCGTCGTCGCAAACCGGCCCGCGATTCGCGGTCAGTCCGCGAATCCACGGCGCCCAGCGCAACGGTCGCTGCACCCCAAAGCTCCCATACCAACGGATTCCCCCGCCGTCACGCAAGATCATGGCAATCGCCCGCGAACCTCCCCACTGCGGGAACTGAAACGGATGTCCAGTATCCTGACTGTCGAGAAACTCTTCGACCTCAGTCAACTGCGCTGGCGACAAATCGGATATCGGGAAGGATTCAAGGGGCATTCTTCGTGAGACGTGAAGCCGATCGGATTGCAAGCTATCTGAATGGAGAACTCCTAGTCTAAGGCCCCACAAACAGAGGGTCAAACAAAGCCGCTAGAATGATGGGAGACGTCGCGAGTGACGCGGTGAAGGAGTGATCATGCAGAAGCGCAAACTTGGAAAAAGCAACTTAGAGGTTTCGGCCCTCGGCTTGGGCTGCATGGGGATGAGTTTTTCCTACGGTCCGCCGAAGGACAAGAAGGAGATGACCGCTCTTCTCCACGCGGCCGTTGAGCGCGGCGTCACGTTCTTCGATACCGCCGAAGTCTACGGCCCGTTCACCAATGAGGAGCTTGTGGGCGAGGCGCTCGCTCCGTTTCGCAAGCAAGTGGTCATCGCTACCAAGTTCGGATTCGATCTGAGTGGCAGCGATCATCGGCCGGGATCGGCCGGGGTGAGCAGCCGGCCCGAGCTCATCAAGCAGGCCGTCGAAGGGTCGCTCAAGCGGCTGCAGACCGGCGTGATCGACTTGTACTACCAGCACCGCGTCGATCCCAACGTGCCCATTGAAGATGTCGCGGGAGCGGTGAAGGAATTGATCCAGGCCGGCAAGGTCAAGCACTTCGGCTTGTCCGAGGCCGCCGCCAAAACCATTCGTCGCGCGCACGCCGTGCAGCCGGTCACTGCGGTTCAGAGCGAATATTCGCTGTGGTGGAGGAAGCCGGAACTGGAGGTGATCCCCACGCTCGAGGAACTCGGGATTGGCTTCGTGCCCTACAGCCCGCTCGGCAAAGGATTTCTGACGGGTGCGATCAAAGAAGAGACGAAGTTCGAGAGCACCGATTTCCGCAGCACACTGCCGCGCTTTACGCCCGAGGCTCTCAAGGCAAATCAGGCGTTGATTGATCTGCTGGGCAGCATCGCGAAGCGGAAGAATGCGACTTCAGCACAGATCGCTCTCGCCTGGCTGCTGGCGCAAAAGCTGTGGATCGCTCCGATTCCCGGCACAACGAAATTGAACCGGCTGGACGAGAATATCGGAGCATTGTCAGTCCAACTAACGCCTGATGACCTGCGAGACATTGATGCCGCGGCGTCGAAGATAAAGGTGGAAGGCGATCGGTATCCGGAACGGCTGGAGAAAATGACCGGGCTCTAAACGATTGGCGACGAGGAAATCAGGATGGAAATCAAGAGAGTGGGGACGCAAGCTTCGGCCAAGGGACCGGCGGACTGGTTCACGGGGACGGTGCGGATTGATCCGCTGTTTCAGGCGCCCGATCCCGCACTCGTGCAAGGCGCCAGTGTCACCTTCGAGCCGGGCGCGCGAACGGCATGGCACACGCATCCGCTCGGCCAGACTCTGATCGTCACCGCGGGATGCGGCCGCGCGCAGCGCTGGGGTGGTGCGGTTGAGGAGATTCGTCCGGGCGATGTGGTCTGGTTCTCACCCGGCGAGAAGCACTGGCATGGCGCCGCGCCGGCTACGGCCATGACACACATCGCCATTCAGGAAAAGAAAGACGGGAAGGTCGTCGACTGGATGGAACACGTCAGCGACGAACAATACGGCACCGGAAGATAGAGGAGATCTTGTATGCCGAACAAGCCAACGCCCGCCGGCGCTCTAAGAGACCGCCTAGCTCGCGCAAGCGAACTGAACATCACAGTGACCGGGAGAAAATCAGGACGCGCGATCTCCCTGCCGATCTGGTTTGTTTTGGAAGGGGACACGTTGTACCTGCTGCCGGTGAAAGGATCGGATAC
>DATFZA010000538.1:0-3674 GCA_035314765.1 Bryobacteraceae bacterium | reverse complement strand
TTTCGGATCTTCGAATTTGACCGAACGACGCGACCAACTTTGGCATTGATTGACCATCGAATTCATCCGGACGACCTCGCATTGGTGAAACACAAGATCGAGCGCGCATCACAGGATGCCAAGGGTTTTGACCTTGAGCACCGACTGCTGATGCCGGATGGTTCCATCAAGTATGTCCACGTGGTGGCCAATGCCATGCCCGGCGAGTTCGGTCAGATCGAGTTTGTCGGCGCGGTGATGGATATTACCGCAGCCAAACAAGCGGAAGAGAAGATCCGCAAAAACGAGGAGGACCTCAAAACCATTATCGAGACGATCCCAGTCTTCGTGGGGACCGCTCGGCCGGACGGGACCGTTGATTTTGTCAGTCAAAGCTGGCTGGACTACACCGGCCTCAGTAGAGAGGAGTGGCTGGACTGGGGCTGGATGAAGGCGACTCATCCCGAGGACCTCGATAGGTCAGTGGAGAAATGGCGGGCGGCATTGGCAGCCGGGAAACCCATCGAAATGGAAGCCCGCTACCGCCAGGCGGACGGCACCTATCGCTGGTTTTTCACTAACAATGTTCCATTGCGCGACGAAAAAGGAAACATCGTGAAGTGGTACGGGACGCTCCAGGATATCGAAGACCGAAAGGTGGCCGAAGCAGCACTGCGGAAAAGCGAGGAAGACTGGCGGAACGTCTTTGAAAACAACCCGACCATGTACTTTATGGTAGATGCCGCAGGAACCATTCTGGCAGTTAATCCGTTTGGCGCTGAGCAACTTGGCTATCAGGTCGACGAGTTAACCGGCCGGCCGATGAACAGCCTTTTCTATGAAGCGGATCGCGAGGCAACGCAAAGCGTGATTGCCCGCTGCTTTATACAACCCGGCCAGTCGATGAGCTGGGAGCATCGCAAGGTGCGGAAGGACGGCTCCGTGCTCTGGGTTCGCGGCACAGCCAGAGCCGTACCACGGGGCAACGCTGCAATCCTGCTGATCGCGGGCGAGGACATTACGGACCGCAAGCATGCGGAAGAGAAAATCCGGGAGCAGGAGATGGAGCTCCGGCAGATCCTGGACGCCGCGCCGCAGCATGTCGCCGTTCTGGGGCCCGATGGGACCCGCCTTTATCTGAACCGGGCCGCGCTCGACTACCACGGCTTTACGCTCGAGCAGTGGCAGAACCTCGACCCTCAGTCGCTCTTTCATCCTGACGATTGGGAACGGGCGCATCGCGGCGTCGAAAATGCCCTGTCCAGCGGGTCGCGCCTGGAGTTCGAGGCCCGCGTCGAAAGACGCGATGGGAAGTTTTGCTGGTTCTTGTTCCGCTTCAACCCGCTACGAGACGAACAGGGACATATCACGCGTTGGGCCGTGGCGGCGATTGATATCGAGGATCGAAAGCAGGCAGAGGAGAGGCTTCGGCACGAGAACATCGCGCTTCGCGAAGAAATTGACAAAGCATCCATGTTTGAGGAGATTGTGGGCGCTTCGCCGGCTTTGCGGGCGGTGCTTTCTCGTGTCGCCAAGGTTTCGCCGGCAGACTCCACTGTCCTCCTCAGTGGTGAAACCGGCACGGGGAAGGAGCTGATTGCGCGTGCCATTCATAAAAGATCACGACGGTCCTCCCGAGCTTTCGTCAGTGTGAATTGCGCCGCGATTCCCGCCGCTCTCATCGGATCGGAACTCTTTGGCCATGAGAAGGGCTCCTTTACCGGGGCAACGCACCGGCGGCTGGGCCGGTTCGAACTTGCGGAGGGAGGAACCATTTTTCTCGACGAAGTGGGAGAACTTCCCGTTGAAACCCAAATCGCTCTGCTGCGCGTGCTACAGGAGAGGGAATTTGAGCGGGTGGGCGGAAACCAAGTGATTCGCACTGACGTGCGAGTAATTGCCGCCACCAACCGGGACTTGGAGGCCGCCATCGCCGAAGGCACTTTTCGAAGAGACCTTTTTTACCGCCTCAACGTTTTTCCGATTGAGATTCCCCCGCTGCGGGAGCGAAGGGAAGATATCCCTTTGCTGGTGGAGTATTTCATCGATCGTTACGCCCGGAAAGCCGGGAGGAACATACGATGGGTAAACAAAAAGAGCCTCGATCTGCTTCTGTCCTATTCCTGGCCCGGCAATGTACGCGAATTGCAGAACGTGATTGAGCGTTCGGTGGTGGTTTGCGAAACAGAAAACTTCTCGGTCGACGAGAGTTGGCTTTCCCCGCAGTCACCCGTCGGTGAGCCGAAAAACGCGCCGGAGCTCTCTGAAAGGCTAGCTGCCCAGGAGAAAGAGATGATCGAGGCTGCGCTGCGAGAAAGCGGCGGTCGAGTCTTTGGACCTTCCGGCGCCGCTTCCAGGCTTGGAATGCCCCGATCCACGCTGGAGTCGAAAATCAGGGCGCTGAAAATCGACAAGAATCGCTTCAAGGCGACCCGTCCAGCCAAAGGCGGCTAGCGCAAACAACGTCGCATCAGTTCGCCGTTTAAAACGTCCGGCCGTTTGTACAAAAATTCGCCAATTGGTGAACCGTCGCCATTTCCGTAAGCACCACGATATTTAGATTCAATGGCTTAAAAGTGGAGCCGAAACTGCACCTTCAGGGCGTGGTTTGTTTGCCGGAGAGGCCGATGTTGAGGATTCAAAGATCAGCGAATGGGCAGGTGGTTCTTACGCTAATCGGACGAATGGACTCCGAGGATTTGCCGGAGCTGAAAACACAATGCCAATCGGAAGCGGAAGGCTGCCCGATCGTCTTGGACTTAAAGGATCTAACGCTGGTCGATCGGGATGCGGTCCGGTTTCTCGAGCGCTGCGAAGCGGACAGCATCCGGCTCACCAACTGCCCAGCCTATATCCGCGAGTGGATTAAGCGGGAAAGACAGGCCGAATGACCGGCGTTAGCGAGAGCAAAAGTTCGGAAGGGGGAACGACATGAGTTTGGCCAATGTTTCGGATTACGATCTCTGCGACGAAGTCTCACGGCCAGCGAGTGACACTTCGAACAACATGAACGGGAAGCCGCATTTGGTACGAAACATAGATCGCTCGAGAGGCTTTGAGGAAATCATAGGGCAGAGTCCGGCCTTGCGGGAGGTAGTGCAACTCGTCGAGATGGTGGCGGCCAGCGATTCGACCGTACTCTTGCTGGGAGAGACAGGCACCGGCAAGGAGCTGATTGCGCGCGCTATTCACAATCTGAGTTCACGGAGAGGCCGTGCGTTGGTCAAGCTCAACTGTGCGGCCATTCCCAGCGGGCTGCTCGAAAGCGAGCTGTTCGGCCACGAGCGCGGGGCCTTCACCGGCGCCATCACGCAGAAGGTTGGCAGGCTGGAGCTGGCCGACCAAGGTACGCTGTTTCTCGACGAGATTGGCGATATTCCCTTAGAACTGCAACCGAAACTGCTTCGCGTTTTGCAGGAGCGGGAGTATGAGCGGTTGGGCAGTACGCGAACCAAGCAAGTTGACGTTCGGGTGGTGGCCGCAACCCATCGCGACCTGGAAGAAATGATCGTTGATAAACAGTTTCGCAGCGACCTCTATTACCGCCTGAATGTGTTTCCGATTTACATTCCTCCCCTTCGCGCACGTACGGAGGACATCCCGCTGCTGGTGCGGCATTTCGTCCAACACTTTGCCCAGCGGATGCACAAAACGATTGATTCGATTTCTCCGGAAACGATGCAGGCGCTGATTCG
>DATFZA010000537.1:0-10286 GCA_035314765.1 Bryobacteraceae bacterium | reverse complement strand
ATAGCAAGCGCAGCAACAGACCTAAAATATGAGTGTAAACGCACTGATTCCTCCTCCTGTGAAACTTCTCTTACGATTGCTTTCTTTCCATCGCCATCGGAGGCAAGACTACCTACGATGTGCGTGGAAACCGGGACAATGGAAAGCATTGCCGCGATAGTTGGTGTCTTTGGGTCCATACATCCTTCTGGGAAGGTGTACTCAGTAAGATACCGTAGACACCATATATGCATCAACAAAACTAGTACTTTTTCGCTAAAATGGACCTTCGTTCTAGCCCGCAAGGACGAACAAAACGAGAATAAAAACATTTCTAGAACAAAATGATTTTATAAGTGGAAGTGTTACTCGAAGTGTCGACCTTTAACCGTCTACTAATTAAGCGGATGCGGCCACGGCCGCATATGCCGGCACCGTGTTTGGATAGGTGGTCGGCGCGTGGGCCAAGGAAGGCTCAAACGAGTCGATCGCATTGAGGTAGCGGAGGTTAGGGCGGGCAGAGTCGAAACGCAGAACTCGCATAATGGAACGGTAACGAGGATCGTAGTAAGCAGGCAGGTCGAGGGGCTCCCCTCCCAACCGATGCAGTATCAGCGCCGAGTTATGGCGGGTGGTTGCAGTGGCGATGCCTAACGCGCCACCCATGGCGCGGCCTAGCGCATAGACCGCCATTACCATCCGAACCGCCTCGCCCGAGTTTCGCAGAGCCTCGGAAACGACCCAAGTCCCCACTTCGACGTAAGCCAAATTCCTCCGGCGGGCCATAGCCAACTCGCGGTTCACATGGGTCTGCAGCTTGGTTTGCCACCGCGGGGATCGGCCTAGCGGGGAATGCGCCACGCCTAGATCCGCAAACTTGGCGTTCCGGGCATGCCGCTGATATCTCACGCACCCATGCACTTGACCCCGGCCGTCGGCGCAGAGAATGTGCCAACTGGTATAGTCGGCCGGTTGGACGTGCCGCCCCTCGCTATCCAGATCGGACGGGAGCACGACGCCTTCGCGGACGCAAATCCGCCCCCGTAGTTTCTGCAGTGACGACAGCAGGGGATGGTCCGCGCCAGTCACGTCTTGGCTCGACACCGTTGCCACACCCCTTAGTGAGGTATGTGGCTGGTTAGGTGGCGCCAAAAGAACCAAGCGTCTGTTTACACTGCCGCCGATGCCGCTCGCCAGGTGCATTATTTTTCTATTACCTTAGAAATAAAGGTAGATCGCCGGTCAAAAAATTCTCTCCGCTTAACGCAAGAAATCCACGGTAACTCGCAACCCCACCGGCAAGTTTTCAGCGGCGGGCGCGTCCAGATCGGCGAGAACCTCCAAAATGTCCCGGTCGCTCTTGTCCGCCGGCTGTCCGGTGAATACGCTCTTGCGCCCCATCATGGAAGCGATCTTCACCACCGTGCCGGTGGCCCGATTGCGCGGGTCGGCATCCGACGAGATCTGAATCTTCTGTCCTACACGAACCGATCGAATGTCTTTCTCGTCCACTTCAGCCCGCACGCGCCGGATCGACAGATCGGCCATGCTAAACAACGGTTTGGGAGAAAGCAGGGCGAAGGACTCCCCGGCGCGCATATGCACCCGCAGGATGGTGCCGTCCTGCGGCGCGCGCACGATGCACTTGCCCAGTTTCTCCTCCGCCAGTTGAATGCGCTCTTCCGCGGCATGTATGTCGGCGTCGGCCTTGGCTAGCTCTTCCGCCAGCGGGGCCGCGTTGGCAAGTTCTTCATTGCGGATACACTCCTTCAACTGCGCGTCGGCAACGTCGTAGTCCCGCTTAGCCTGCTCTAGGGATGCCCGCGAGATTGCGGCGGCGTCCCACAACTTCGACGTCCGTTCCAATTGCGTCTTGGCCTGCGCGAACACCGCCCGCGCGGCAATAGTTTTCTGTGCGGCCGCTTGCCGCTCTTCGTCCCGGCTGCCATGCAAGAGCCGTACGCGAGTTTGCCTGAGGCTGTCGGCCTCGGCCCTCGCAACCTCCCGGGCCGATTGCAGATCGCTGCATCCGATTTCCGCCAGCGCTTGGCCCTTGCTGACCTCGTCCCCTTCATGAACGCGAATGGTTTGGATGACGCCGTCGGTGGCCGCGCCGATGGAGATCGTTTCGGATCTCCCCTCGATTCGCCCGGGACAAGCCAGGCTGATCGGCTCCTGCTGGGCTTCAGCAGGTGGGGAACCTACCCGGTTCGCCTGCGCCACCATCTGCACCGGGGTCATCCTCACCAGGAACATCGCGAGCGCCAGTCCCGCAAGACAAGCCATCAGTCGTAACAAGTTTCTCTTCATTGCATCCGGCTCCTGTCATCCACTACGCGGCCATCTTCCAACACCACAGTGCGGTGAGCAAACGGCTCCCACCGGGGGTCATGTGAAACAACTACTACCGTATGCCCATCTTGCTCGGCGAGACCATGCAAAACTTCACAGATTTGGCGGCCCGACTGTGAATCGAGCGAGGCGGTGGGCTCATCCGCCAGCAAAATTCTGGGTTTGCACAATAGTGCTCGGGCGATGGCAATCCTCTGCTTTTCTCCTCCACTTAGAGCTTTTGGTTTAGTTTTTAGTTTTTGACCCATCCCTAAGCGCTGCAGAAGCTGCCGAGCCCGTTCGCCCATGGCGGCGTCAGCCGTGCCCGCTATCTCCGCTGCCATCAACACGTTCTGCAGGGAATTGAGGGACCGGAACAGCCGGAACGCCTGAAAAATGAAGCCGATATTCTGTCGCCGGAGTAAGGTTCGCGCAGCTTCGCTAAGCTGGCCGGCTTCTTGCCCCGCCACCAGCACCCGCCCGGTATCTGGCCGTAACAGGCATCCCAGAACGCTCAGCAAGGTGGTTTTGCCGCTTCCCGAGGGCCCCATGATCAACGTGATGGCGGAGGTCTTAAACACCAGAGACACATCGGCCAACGCCTGGACTCGCGCTCCGGAAGCGCCATAAGCCACGCATGCGTCTTGCACCGCCAGGACGGGTTCAGGCACGGAACACCCGGGCAGGCTCGATGGACAGCGCCGTGCGAATCGACAACACAGAGGCCAGCACGCACATGAGCACGGCCGGCAAGAACACCACTGCCGGCAGCCAGACAGGCATGGTCACCCAGGAAATGCTGGCCGCAGCCGCGTGGACTACGGGCGCCGTGACCAGCACGCCAAGAGCGTAACCCACGATCCCGCACAGCAGCGATTGCAGAATGATGATGCGGATGATGAAGCCATGAGACGCGCCAATAGCTTTGAGAGTCGCAAATTCCTCGATGTTCTCCATGGTGGTGGCGTATATCGATTGCGACACAATCGCCAGACCGACCAGAAAGCCCAACAAGGCGGCCATCAGAATTGCCCCCCCCGCGCCGGTCTGGGTAATCCAGTACAGGCGCGCTTTGCGCGAAAAATCTTCCCGAGTCCAGACATCGACATTTTCCAAGCGTTTCTGTAGGGCCTCCCGCACCGTTTCCACCGGCGTTCCCGGACTCACCCGGATCAGAATGAACATGGTCAGGTCCGGGCTGAGGTGGATGTAGCGCGCCCCGTCCCCATACGACGTAAACACATAGGGACTGCCCAGAAACGAACCGAACCCGGAAGTTTGTCCCAGGATGGTCGCCCGCTGGTCGTTCAACTCCACTTGTTGCGGGTAGTGGGTCAGCTCGAGCAGCGCGGCGTTGCTTTCGTCCACCAATACCGACTCGGGTTCCACCGCGCCGCGTCCCGCTATCCGTGGCATCGGAAAGCGGTCTCCCACCTGCGCATCGCCTCCGATCAACACCACCAGTTGCTGGTTCCCGTCCGGTTTTCGCAGCTCCACCTGGCTGGTGCAGATGCGGCTGGTTTCGGCCACGCCTGGTACGCTGTGCGCCAGCTCCATGATGCGCCTCTCGATAGTCACGGGAAATTCGAAGCAAGAAACGCCGCGGCCGGTAATCCACAGGTCCGCTCCCGTGGTGTCGATGATCTTGGATGCGGCCTGCAAAAATCCCAGCAGGATGCTGCCTTGAAACACCATGAGAAAAACGGCGCCGGTAATCCCCAGGACGGCGACGAAGAAGCGGGTTTTGTCGTGCGCGATGTTAGTCCAGGCGAGGCGCATCTTTCACCCCGCATTTTTCGACCACCCCGCATTTTTCGACCCCGAATTTTTCTATGAGCGGCGGCGCAATCACCTCGGGGCGATTGCCCATGCCCGCCAGTTTCCACAGATTGGGCAGGAACCTTCCCGTATTCGCCCGGTACGACTCGTATGCCGCGGCCAGGTTGCTGCGGGCAAATTTGCCTTCTTCGGCCTGGGATGCCTTCCAATATATGGTGAGCATCACCAGCAGCGTGGGCGCCAACCACAGCCGCTCCACGGCGACGACACCGGCCAGCCAGGCCAGCAGATATGAGGTGTAGAACGGATGGCGGATATAGCGGTAGGGCCCGCTCTCGACCAAATGAACTGGCAGATCGTCCAGAAATGCCGCCGACAACGGCTGCGACCGGTTGGCGTGAATCGCCCACCAGAAGAGCGCCAGCGAACCGAGGTAGAGACCCGCGGCGATGCCCACGGCCCCCGGGCTCCCCAGCAGAATGGCGCCCAAGTGCAGCACCGCAAAAACCGTACCGCACATTTGCGAAATCCTCATTCCCGTCGACCAATTCTCCGTATGCTGGAAGAAATAGCGCATGCCCCACGCAAAGCTGAGAAAGCACCCGGCCAGCAGCGCTGTCAAACAGAGACGGCCATAAACCACAACTATTTATCTCCCGGCCCTGCCGTTCGAAACGGCACGGGGCCCTTATCAACTTATCGGCTCAACACCTGAAATCCTATCAGGCAAGTTACCGCCACTTAGGCAAAACGCCCTTACAGGACTCGATTGTGTAAAGCATGCATCCGGCGGTGTCGATAACAAGCCATCGGTTAAGTCATCAGTCCTTCAAGTGTGCCATGCGGTTCGCATCCATTTCGGCGGGCTCGTCCATGAGAACTCTTTCTCTGCTGTTTCCCGGCAGGGTCGTCACCTCGATGGCGGCCTGTGAGCAGTTCGCTCGAGTGGTGGCGGACGATGCCGAGCATCGGCGCCTGCTGGCCGAAGTACAACAATTTCGGGGCCGGATCGCGCTCGAAGAGAATGCCATCAACCCTTGGCAATTGACTCTCGATGGCCGCCACGTCCAACCCGCCGACGATCGCGGAATCCACCTCGTCGGGACCGATTGCGCGGGCAAGGTGGTCTCCTGCATGCGCTACTTGCCGCATGCCAACACCACCCATTGGACCGACTTGCGTGTTTTTTACACCCCGTTGGCCTCCGATGCCCAGTGGCGGCCAGTCTTGGAAGAAGCCATCGGCGCGGAAATGGCCCGGGCCAGGCAACTCAATTACAGCTACGTAGAGATGGGCGGGTGGGTGATCGTCGAAGAGCTGCGGCACAGCATAGAAGCGGCCCGCATGGTGGCAACCGCATACGCTCTGGCGCGTTTTTTCGGCGGCGCGCTCGGCATCACCACTGCCACAACAAAACATGGTTCGTCCTCGATCCTGCGCCGGCTTGGCGGCAGTTCTTTGTGCGCCTTCGGAAAAGAACTCCCGCCCTATTTCGATCCGCAGTACCAGTGCGAGATGGAGATTCTCCGCTTCGACTCGTCGCAACCCGGCAAACGCTGCGCCCAGGCGGTTCAACATTGCGAGGAGTTGCTCATGCAGATGCCGGTGATACTCCCAGAGCCCGTCAGGCCGCTCCTGCCCTCTCTGGCCGACCTATGCGCCGCAACCGTAAGCGCATGATGGTCACTACCGACCCTTTGATCAAGCAGCACCTCCCGTCTAACCCCGAACGTCAGTGAGGTTGACCGAGCGCCAATCCCCTCACTTACGTTCGGGGTTAGACGGGTTGACGGAGGCCCTGCCTGATCAAGGAGTCATTAACACTTCGTGGCACAGGCTTTAGCCTGGGCTTCAAACATTTATGCTCCTATTTTCATAATTCTGAGCGTAATAAGACTGATATTCCCCAGACTTCACGCGCCGGACCCAGCCCGCATTGGCCCGATACCAATCGACAGTCAAAGCCAGCCCCCGCTCAAAATCCATCTCGGGATACCAGCCGGTCTCTTTCTGCAATTTAGCGCTCGACAACGCATACCGCCGGTCGTGCCCCGGCCGGTCGGGGACACTCTGCATCAGGCTGGCGGGCTTTCCGGTAATGGCCAAAATGCGCTCAACCACTTCCTTATTTGTCAGCGACCGATTGCCCCCGATGTTATAAATTTCGCCTTCACGCCCCTTCCGGAGAACGCTCCAAATCGCCCGGCAATGGTCCTCAACGTACAACCAGTCGCGCACCTGCAGCCCGTCGCCGTATATCGGCAGCGCTTTGTCTTCGAGCGCGTTTGAAATCATGAGCGGGATGAGCTTTTCCGGGAAATGGTAAGGGCCGTAGTTGTTGGACGCGCGCGTAACCATTACCGGCAACTTGTAGGTCTTGTGATACGCCAGGGCCAGCAGGTCGGAACCGGCCTTCGCCGCAGAATACGGGCTGCTGGCCTGCAGCGGATAACTTTCGTCGGCTTCCAGCGGCTCTGGCAAACTTCCGTACACTTCATCGGTCGATACATGGACATAGCGTTCCACGCGCTGCCCACGCAGGCTCTCGAGCAGCGAAAAAGTCCCGCCCAGATTAGTGTCAAAAACGGGTTGCGGCGCGTAAATACTGCGGTCTACGTGCGACTCGGCCGCGAAATGCACCAGGGCGTCCGGTTTCACTTCGGCGAGCAGACCGCGCACCAATTCGCGGTCGCAGATTTCCCCCTTCACAAACCGGTAACGCGGATTGTGGGCGACCGGTTCGAGATTTTCCAGATTGCCCGCGTAAGTCAGCTTGTCCAGAACGAGAATGTCGGCGTCCGGCTCGGAGTTGAGGATCAACCGGACAAACGCCGAACCGATAAATCCCGCTCCCCCGGTCACGATGATTTTCATTTTGCTTTCATTGTAGCGGCCGCAGCCGCACTAACCACCTGCCAGAAGCCGCAGCGCGTCAGTCATCGTCGCGAACATGAGTTCGTCTCGCCCTTTGATCCTTAAGCCCGGTAGGAGGTATACAATGGCTCAAGAGGGGACGCATGCAGGTAAATCACGATTCGCTGCTCGATCGGATCACCATCGATTCCGGCGTGCGGTTCGGAAAGCCTTGCATCCGGGGCCACCGGATAACCGTCCAAGAGGTTCTCCAGTGGCTATCGAGCGGAGCAAGTCAGCAGCAAATCCTGGAAGATTATCCCCAGCTCGAACCGGATGACTTCCTTGCGGTTTATGCGTATGCCGCCGAATTGGCAGCGGGGAACAAAGTCTCCAGAGGGTGAAGCTGCTCTTCGACGAAAGCCTATCGCCCAGGCTGGTTCAGCTGCTTCAGGACCTCTTCCCTGAATCCGAAAGCGCCCTTCGAAACGGGCTTGCGCGCTCCGGCGACCGCAAGATTTTGGAATACGCCGCACGTCACGACTTCATCCTGGTTTCTACGGACAGCGATTTCGAGTCTTTGGAAAGACTGGCGCCGAGCGCGAAGATCGTCATTCTTCGTTCCTGCGACTATCCAACCGATGTCGCGGCCGATGTACTCCGGCGCAATGCAATCCGTATCGCCGAGTTGCCCAATTCGCAGGATCGGCTGATCATTCTCGAACACTAGCTTCCTGCTGCCAAGGCCCGGACCAATACCTTCACTTGTCGGCCCGGCCGAGGTCATGAACTGTACGCAACGTAGTGTACGACATGCCGGCGTGTACGACATGCCGGCGTTTTTCGGAAATGCCCCACTAAACTAGCGATGCGCCGCCGGCGTACTCGCCACCGGGGCGGAAAACGGTACCGGTGGCGGGCCCTCCGGGACCACTGGCAGGATGATCGCGGAAAGCCGGATATCGCCATGATGCACCGTCTGATGCGCTTTGCGGGTAACGGTCTCCGATGCGATCGTCCCGCCGGTATTGGTATTGCGGTCAAAGCGCGGAAAATTGCTGCTGCCGATCTCCAGACGAATGCGATGGCCGGGGAGGAATACGTTGCTGGTCACGCCCGCATCAATGGTCAGCTTGTAGACTTCGCCGGCGTGCAGCAGCTCCGGCTTTTCGAGCGAATTGCGATAGCGCGCCCGCAGAATGCCATCTGTCAGGTTGTTGGCTTTGCCATCGGGGGCCACATCCACCAGCTTGGCGGTGAAATCCGTGTCCAGCCCATCCGTTGAAGCGTAGAGCACCACGCGGATATTCCCAGTCACTTCCAGTTCCTGTTTCAAAGGCTCGCTCGAATACACTAGAACATCCGGCCGGCGCTCCACCGGACGCTGGTCTTCGGGACCCCAGGGAAAAATTTTCGGATCGCAGCACACCGCGCCGCCGATGGTGGGCGTGGGATTTCTCGGATCGTAAACAAACTGATCCGCTTTGTCTTTGCGCGGCGGTTTCCAATCCAGTTTGCCGTCGCCTGCCAGCGAATTAGCCGAGCCCTTGCTGGCCAAGTACAGCGGCGTGAAGCGAGCCCGCGCCAACGGCCAATCCTGCTCGTCGCGCCAGCGGTCGATGCCCATCACGAAAATGTGCACCGGCGCCTGGTCCATCTCGGAGCGCGTATGGTGCCAGGTGCTGGGCTTATATTGGGGTTCGTCGTCGGCCGCGCCCTTGAGCCAGCGGTCGAACCATTCGATCTGGTAGGAGCGGATGGGTGCTGCCGCATCGTTCCCGAAATCTTCGTCCAGCTTGCTCGACATATTGTGCGCCCACGGACCAATCATGATCCGATGTTCGGTGTTCGGCTTGCCGCGGCGACGCAGCTCGGCGAAGGCCTCCAGGTCGCTCTCGACGTAGTTGTCATACCAACCACCCACGGCAAACACCGGAATGCGAACCTGATCGAGATGCGCGCGCACGCTCATGTTGCGCCAGAACGAGTCATACACCGGATGATCCAGCGCCTTTTGGTATAACGGCTGCATCCGTCCCGTGGCCGCCACATCGGCGGTACGCAACGGCAGATGCCAGGTATAAACGCTGAAAGGCGGCTTTATAAAGCCCGGCGCAGCCAAGTTCTCACTCAGCCACAGCAGACGGTGACCGAGTTTCGCCGCGCCGCCGGGCGAATAAAAGCGGTCCAGATAATCGTCGAAGCCGGAGACCGTGGGAAATATGGCTTTGAGATGCGGATTGTTCAACACCGCCAGCTTCCACTGGGCGATGCCGAGATAGGAACCGCCGATCATCCCCACCTTGCCGTCGGACCAGGGCTGGCGCGCGATCCAGTCGAGCGTGTCGTATCCGTCGGGACCTTCCTGCTCCAGCGGCTCGAAAACGCCCTCCGAGCCATACCGGCCGCGCACATCCTGAATCACCACCGCGTAACCGTGATCGACGAAGGACTGATAACTTGGATTGAAATCCCGCCCTTTGCCGTAAGGAGTGCGCAACAAGATCACCGGATAACGGCCCGCTCCAGGGGGATGGAAGACGTTGGTCTCTAAACGAACGCCATCGCGCATCGGAACGCGCACCCGGAGCAGCTTCTCGACCGGCGTCGATGCCGGAAGCGCGATCGCCGAAAAAATCAGGAGCAGGGAGGCTCGCAGCACAGGATTATAGGAGAAGAAAAGGTTGCTTAGGGCTTATTGTAGCAACATTCCATCAGATATTTCCGGTATCGCTCCGCAGCGGTATCCAGAGCATGCACGCGGCTCACGTATTCCGCGGCTTGCGCGCCGATGCACTGGGCATCCGCCCGATGGGCGCTGAGCCAGTACAACACGTCGGCCAACATGTCTTCTTCGGCGATGCCGCTGTCGATGGCGACGCATGTGCCCGGCGGAAAACGGCTGGTCTCCTGGCCCGCGCTGACGATCACCGGCTTGCCAATTCCCATCAAGCGAATGGCGATGCCGGAAGTTTCGCCTGCCGCGGGGTAACGCAGGTTGACGCAGGCGTCGACTGCCGCGGCGTGGCGCCACCAGTCGAAATCGTTAAGATAGCCAACGCGGATCACACCTTGTTGCTGCAGTTCCGGCTCGAGCGCGCGAGCGAGATCGGAGGACGCGAATTCGCCGCAAACCAAAAGCTGCACGTTCACGACGTTCCGCAGCGCGCGCAGCACGGACGGCAAGCGCTTGGACTCGCGCAGGTAGCCGAACACTCCCAACAAGAACGCGCCTGGCTTCACGCCGAGCTGACTGCGCAGAGTTTCGACTTCATAACGCGGAACCGGCGTCGGCGGATCAAACAAATGCGGGATCTCGTGCACCAAAGCCGCGGGCGAGTGAG
>DATFZA010000536.1:0-12404 GCA_035314765.1 Bryobacteraceae bacterium | reverse complement strand
CCGCGCCCATGCTGGAAAATCCATGGTCGCTTTCTCCGCGGGCCATCCCGCCGCTGTGGTAGCCCCCGAAAACACTATGATTGTCCGTCCAGCCACGCTGCTCAAATCCTTGAGAACCGAACCGCTGCTGCGATTGCCCTTCACGGGCGAACCCCTGGCGACCCGCTTCGCCGCGATTGAAGCCACCGCCGGCCTCGCCGCCTCCCGCCCGGCCGGCAAATCGTTCCGCTACACCGCGGTTTGCATAGGGCACGCCGAGCCGGTGTTCCGGGTTGTGAGCCCAAACAGAGTTGCCGAACGCCCGGTCCCCTTCAAAATGTCCAAATCCATAACGGTGGAAGAAGGAATGATTGATCAGGATGGACCCGCCGTACCAGTATGGCGACCAGCCCCAGCCTCCCCAGCCCCAGCCTCCCCAACCACCGAAATACAGTCCGAGGTCGATGCCCGGGCCCCAGCCAAAGCCGATGTCGATTCCTGGATAGAGCAGCGGAGGATAGAATCCATAGACTGGCGGACCCCACACATAAACCGGATTGTAGTCCGGCACGTACCAGACATCGGGATTCGCCGGTTCGATGGTGATCGCGCTCTGGCCGCCCTCATTCCCAGTCGCCACCGTAGCTTGCGGAGTCGAACGAAGGGTTCCGCGCGACTCCGCTTGGGCACGCATTCGTTGAACTGCCTGCATGACGTCCTGTTGCTGGGCCAGAAATGCATTGCCCAGCGCGGTGGTCCAACCCATGTCCTGGCTCAGGCGGGCCAAAACCTGCGGAAACGCGACCAATCCCTGAACGCTGGGATCCCAGTTCTGCTTCTTGGCTTCATCCATCAGTTTGGATGGCTTCCATTTCGGGTGATCCCGCACCCATTGCTCGGCTTCGGCGATCTCCATCGGATAAGTAGAGGCCGCCAATACCTCGCCCAGTAGCGGATCCGGATATAGCGCAATCGGCGCAACCAGGTTATCCAACTGTTGGGCAGGCAACGGCTGCGCGGGCGCCGCCCCATAGGAAGCCGGCAGTGGTGCTGGAGCATTCTGCCCCAGCGCGGAATACAGGAACAAAATAGCCCCCAATGCCGCTGCGCCGACCCCGATTCTTCCGATTACTTGCATAGTGCACCATCCGGTTGCATTTTGAGCCCGCCCTTCCAATTGAGCCCAGCCTTTCAGGCTCCAGCCCAGTTGAGCCCAGCCTTTCAGGCTCCAGGCTGTGGACGCCGCAAGTGGCATAGATGTTACACCGCCGGTGTCCAGACGCTACGTTTAGGAGACCAGACCTTTCCTGATCGCATACAACATTAGCTCGGCGAAGCTATGCAGGTTGAGCTTCTCTTGCAGATTTCTGCGGTGCGTGTCCACGGTATAAGGACTGAGATTCAACTGCTGGGCGATCTCCTTATTGGACTTGCGTTCGGCAAGAAGTTGGAGGATTTCGCGTTCGCGCGAAGTCAACAGGTCGTAGCTATCTTCGGCTCCGCGGGCTCGAATCTCCCGTACGTAATCTTCCACCAACATCCTGCTGACCTCCGGGCTGAAAAACGTCTTGCCGTCGTTGACGGATTTGATGGCCTGGATCAGATCGCCTTCCGCTGAGTCCTTTAGCAAGTAACCCTTTGCTCCCGACTTCAGCGCCCGCAGAACATATCCCTCATCCGAATGCATGCTGAGAATCACGATGGCGGTTTGTGGCAGCAGATTGTTGATGCGATGCGCCGCCTCGATGCCGCTCAAATTTGGCATGGTGATATCCAAGACCGCCACGTCAGGTTGAGTAGCTTCGGCCTGCTGCACGGCCTCGCGGCCATCGGCGGCCTCGGCCACCACGCTGAATTCAGGTTGACTCTCGAGCAATAGCCGCAGACCCCGGCGTACAACAGTATGGTCGTCAGCTAACAGGATGCGAATCGACTTCATGGGTTTCGACGTTCCTATCCGCGGTTTCAAACGGCAAGGCAACCGACAATGTAGTGCCTCGGCCCGGCTCCGAATCCACCTCGCATGTGCCCCCGAGTTGAGTGGCGCGCTCCTGGATCCCGAGTAACCCGAGACCTTTCTGCTGCCTCGCGTCAAAGCCGCGCCCGTCATCCTGAATTACCAGTGTCAAGCGATCGCTCTGCTGTTGGACCTTGTTGCTCACGGTGATCCGCACCGTAGTTGCCTGCGAATGACGGGCACAGTTATGCAGGGCTTCCTGAACAACTCGATAGATACACGTCTTGTACTGGTCGGGAAGATCGTCGGAATCGAGTTCGCTGGTCACGCTTACGTCCATGGAAGTGCGCTTGGAGGCTTCGCGGGCTTGCCATTTGAGGGCTGGTATCAGTCCCAGGTCGTCCAGCATCGAGGGACGCAAGAGAAGAGCCATATTTCGGACGACCCGAACGGTTGTCTCCACCAGACCTTTGATGGTTTCCACGTGACGGCGCGATTGTTCGCCGCTCCACACGGCCAGCCCGTCGAAAAGATTTCGCAATTCAATGAGAACGGCTGAGAGCAATTGGCCCACTTCATCGTGCAATTCCCTGGAGAGCGCGCGCCGTTCTGTTTCCTGTGCTTCGAGCAGCCTGGCCGAAAGCTCTTTCAATTTGCCGCGAGCGGCCGAAACTTCTTCATATTGTTGCCGCGATTGTTTCTCCAGCTTGAGAATCCTGCGCATGGTGAAGAGCGCCATGCCGGCGCCCAGCGCAACAGCCGCGACTATAGTGAGCAACAGACGAGTCTGAAAGCGCAGGAGAAGAGAAACCGCCTGATGATTCCCGGCGGCCAATTGTTGCTCGTCTATCTCGGCGATCCTCCCGGCGAGAGCCAGCATATTTTGCCGGCGGGGAAACAGTTGATCGCGCAGAAAAGAATATCCACCGCGGCGCCTTTCCGCCGGATCCCACTGGAATATCGGGTCCAGGGTTTGCCAATAATCCGTCAGTTCGGCGCGCAAAGCCGAGTAGTGTTGGAGTTCCGCGGGCGATAACTGCCGGCGGTAGGCGTCCAACGCAGCCTCCATATGCTTCCGGACTCCCGCCAGGCTAGTTCGATAGGCTTCGGCGCGTTGTGTTTCGGGTTCGAGCAAGTAGTCCCGGACATAAGTGCCCGACACGTACACGTCGGACCGGATGTCGTTCAAGACGTGGTTCTGCGCTAGGTACGTCTGCCGGATTTGCTCGTCGTTGCGCTGGAACTGGCGCAACGCATGCAGAGCATCAACGCCGGCTAGCCCCATAATCGACAGTAAACTGCCAAAACCGACCGTCAGCGCAAAGCGCGAACTCAAGAACATGCCGTCTGGATTTATTGTAGCGGAACGCTTGCTAACAGAGGGCTTTGGACTCATCAGGTTGGACTCATCAGGTTGGACTCATCCGGTTGGATTCCTCCGGTTGGATTCCTCCGGTTGGACTCCTCCGGTTGAACAATGACCCAGAGTCCATCTTCTCCCTCATGCTAACCGAGCCTGCGCTATTCAAGGGGCAACTACCAGTGTTTTGATGGAAAAATACCAAGTCCCTGGTATAGGGGGCAGCCATTGGCGCATCATATGCTCATGGAGGATGCTCGTTGCGCGGTGGCTGAGCGCCACTAACCCTCACATTGTGGCTAATGACTGATCAGACGGTACTTCCCTCAGACATTCAAAGATTGTCGTCATTTGACGCGTGTACTATTGCCAACGCAATTGAAACACTAAACGTGCGCTTGCGGAACGAAGGGTTCACGTCGGGTGGGGTGCATTGTCGCTTTCCCAGCTTTCCGCCGATGGTTGGCTACGCAGCCACGGCTCGAGTGCGCGCCGAATCGCCGCCGATGAGCCAGCGTTGCTACTATGACCGGATGGACTGGTGGAACTATGTGGCTTCGCTTCCGGAACCAAGGGTGATGGTTCTCGAAGACGCCGACCACCGGCCTGGCTTGGGGGCCTTTGTAGGCGAAATTCACGCCGCCATTGGTCTTGCATTAAATTGCGTCGGTTGTGTTACCAACGGAGCCGTTCGTGACCTGCACGCAGTAGAGGCGCTCGGGTTTCACTTATTTTCGGGCAGCCTCTCCGTATCCCACTCTTACGCCCACATCATTGATTTTGGCGAGCCAGTCAAGATCGACAGTCTGAAGATCGCGCCCGGCGATCTACTGCATGGCGATTGTCACGGAGTGCAAACAATCCCCTTGTCAATAGCCTCTGAGATTGTAAGCGAAGCCGAGAAGATCCGCCAGCGGGAAACCGAATTCGTGGAGTTCTGCCGCTCCCCGCAATTTAGTCTGCCGGAGTTATCGAAGAGGCTTGAACGCGCGAAGAGCGAGTGCGATCTACCATGGGAGCATCGCTGAAGCATGAGTCTAGGTGCCCCGGCTCAGAAGCGCCGCGAAGAGGTCGCCCCGCGGGGCGGTCCCACACCTGCGAGGGCGCTCATACTCGCCTTCCATCTTCTGATTGCCTTCGCCGCCGGCTCTCTGGTTTCCTGCGGCAAGCCTGACAAAGTTCAAGCCAAAGTCCCGGAGGAAGGGGCGTCCAATTCGATTGAAGTAGCAGTAGGCGTAGTCAAGGTCGGCCGCAAAGATCTGCGCCGCACGCTAACGCTTTCTTCTGAACTCGTGCCATTTCAGGAGATCGATGTGTACGCCAAGGAGTCCGGCTACGTAAAGCAACTGAACGTGGATTATGGGTCGCACGTGCAGGCGAACCAGATCTTAGCCACTCTCGAAATCCCCGAACTCCAATTGCAATTGAAGCAAGACGATGCCGCGAGCAGGGATGCCGAGGACCAGATCACGCACGCGCAAAATGAACTAAGCCGCATGGAGGCTCAGAACAGAGTATTTCAACTGCAGTACGAGAGGCTGGACAGCGTCTCCAAATCGAGGCCCGGGTTGGTGGCGCAGCAGGAGGTGGACGATTCCCAGGGCAAGGCTCTCTCCGCGGCGGCACAAGTGGAAGCGGCCACATCCAATCTGCAATCCGCCCAAAGCAAGCTCGCAGCCGCCCAAGCCAAACGGGAGCGCGATCAGGTGATGTTCGATTACTCGAAAATCACGGCGCCGTTTGCGGGCGTAATCACACAGCGCTACGCCAATCTGGGCACATTGTTGCAAGCCGGCACCAGTTCCAGCACCCAAGCCATGCCGCTGGTCCATCTTTCACAAGACGATCTTTTCCGGCTGGTGATTCCAGTGCCTGAGTCCTATGTCCACTCCATTCGGATCGGCGACCCGGTCGGCGTCCATGTGCAGTCGCTCGATCGGGATCTCCCCGGAAAAGTGGCGCGCTTCTCGGTGGACGTTCGCGAGGACACTCGCACCATGCATACCGAAGTAGATGTTCCGAATCCGAACCACGTTTTGCTGCCCGGCCTGTATGCGGAAGCGACCATCACGCTCGAAAAGAAAGACAACGCCACCGCGCTTCCGCTCCAGGCAGTGAACCAGGAGAATGGGCAGACCACCGTAGATATCGTGGATGCCTCCAATCGGATTGAGATCCGCAAAGTTACACTCGGCATTCAGACCGCGACTTACGCCGAAGTGTTGTCCGGCTTGCAGCCGGGCGAGATGGTGGTAGTCAGCGACCGCAGCGGTCTAAAGCTTCATGAGGAAGTGCGGCCGAAGATAGTCGAACTGGTCCAATACCAGGGCCAGGAAGAACAAAAATAACAACGTGTCCCGTTTTTCGATCCGCAATCCTTACTTCATCGTCGTGATTTGCCTGGCGCTGATGGTGATTGGCGTTACCAGCCTGGCACGTATGCCAGTGGACCTTTTTCCCGCCATCAATCTTCCTGAAGTGGTGGTGGCGACGTTCTATTCCGGAATGCCGCCGCAAGACATCGAGACCGACATCACCAATCCGCTGGAGCGGTTTTTTACGCTGGCCTCCGGTATCGATCACATGGAATCGCGGTCGCTGCTGGGCGTAAGCATGATCAAGGTGTTTTTTCAACCCGGCACCGATGCCGACGCCGACGTAACGGAACTTTCCAATCTCGCGCTAGCCGATTTAAAACGGTTGCCGCCAGGCACCTTGCCGCCGGTCGTTTTGAAATTCGACGCGTCCAGCTTGCCGGTGTGTCTGGTCACGCTGAAAGGCGCGGGCCTTTCGCAGACCCAACTTCACGACATAGGCCAGTTTACGATTCGGAATCAAATCGCGGTCGTGAAAGGGGCGGAAATTCCTCCGCCTTTCGGTGGAAAATACCGCCAGGCCATGGTCTACGTGGACCCTTACAAATTGCTCTCGCGCCAACTTAGCTTGATGGACGTCGTGGAGGCGCTAAACAACAGCAACCTCATTCTGCCGGCGGGCGACGTGAAGATTGGACCGTTCGATTACTACGTCTATTCGAACAGCCTGGTGAATAAGGTCTCCGATCTCAATCAGGTTCCGATCAAGACCAAAGGGCAGAGCTGGGTTTCCATCAGCGATATCGGCGAAGCCAAGGACGCGAGCCAAATCCAGTACAACATCGTTCGTGTCGATGGCCAGCGCTCCGTCTACCTTCCGATCATGAAACAAGGCGGCGATACCAACACCATTCAAGTGGTCAACGGTATCCGGGAAATGCTCGGTAAGCTGTTCGACGTCCCGCCACAACTTCAGACTACGGTGGTGTTCGATCAATCCGCGTTCGTGAAGCAGGCGATCAGAACGCTGCTCGACGAGGGGCTTATCGGACTGGCGCTCACCAGTCTCATGATTCTGATTTTCCTCGGCAGTCTGCGCGCGACCTTGGCCGTGTTTCTATCCATCCCGTTATCGGCGGTGGCGACGTTCGTGGTGCTGTACCTCTGGGGCAGCACCATCAACACCATGATTCTCGGTGGACTGGCCCTGGCGTTCTCCCGCGTGATCGATAACTCCGTAATCGCCCTGGAGAACATATACCGTCATTTGGAAATGGGCGCGTCTCCCGAAGCCGCGGCCGAACAGGGCGGCGCCGAAGTCAGCATGGCGGTGCTGGCGGCAACCCTCACCACCGTCGTCGTGTTCTTCCCGGTAACGTTCCTGTACGGAGTGAGTAAGTTCCTGTTCTCGGCGTTAGCGTTGGCCGTGGCAATTTCGTTGTTTGCCTCGTACTTTGTTGCGATGACGGTCATCCCGCTGTTTTGCGCCCGTTTTCTAAAGAGGTTTCAGCCATCGCCCGATGGCCATCACGCGCAAAGCGGCTTCAATGCCTGGTTCAACCGCGGGTTCACTCGTCTGCTCGATGTTTATGAGCGGCTGGTGCGGCGCGCTCTGCGGCGCCCAGTGCTTACCATAGCGCTGTTGGCCGCAGTCTTTGCCGCAAGCCTCGCCATTTATCCGTTGCTCGGCGTGGCGTTCTTTCCACGAACCGACGCCGGCCAATTCGCCATCAACCTCAAGGTGCCGACCGGCACGCGGATCGAGGCAACCGACGACTATGCCGGAAAGATCGAGGATCTCGTGCGGCAGGTTGTCGATCGTCACGATTTCAAAATGGTGGTCTCCAACATCGGCATCGTACCCGACTTCTCCGCTCTCTACACGACCAATGCCGGCCCCTACACCGCAACGATTCAGGTGGAATTGAACGAGTCCCACGGCGTTAGCAGCTTTGAGTATATGGATCGCCTCCGCCGGCGGATTGCTAGCCAGTATCCCGAACTCCGCACTTTCTTTTCGAGTGGATCGATGGTCGACGCTATTCTCAACATGGGCGCTCCCGCGCCGATCGACGTCCAGGTCAGCAGCCGCGATCTGAACACCACCTACGATGCCGCCGAGGCGCTGGCCAAGCAGATCCGCGCCTTGAAGGGCGTCGGCGAAGTCTATGTGCCCCAGGACATGAACTATCCCGCCCTCCGGCTGAAGATCGACCGCGTGCATGCGTCCGAGCTCGGGCTCACGCAGAAAGAAATCGTCGACAACGTCATCACGGCGCTGAATTCCAATACCATGATCGCGCCCAACTACTGGGTCGATCACCAAACCGGCAACGACTATTTCTTGACCGTCCAATATTATGAAAGCGGCCATCCGGCTATTCACAATTTCGTCGACTTGATGCAGATTCCGCTGCGGCAGCGCATGGACAAAACCCGCCCGGAGAGGCCGATGGATCATCAATTCCACGCAGTCGATGGCGTTCGGCCGGTGACCACGCTAGGAAATGTCGCCAGCGTCGAATTCGTGCAATCGCCGACGGAAATCGACCACTACCAGATTCAGCGCGTGGCGGATGTATATGTCACTCCCTCGGGTGAGGACTTGGGCAAAGTCGCGTCCCAGATTACCAACCTACTGGATAAACAGAAGCTCGCCGCGGGCATCCGGGTCAACTTGCGCGGAATGGTTCAGGCCATGCGCCAATCGTTTACCAGCTTCGCGATCGGATTGTCACTCTCGGTGGTTTTGCTGTTCCTGATTCTGGTCGCGCAGTTCCGTTCCTTTAAAGATCCCTTTCTCATCATGCTCGCGATTCCCATGGGATTTATCGGCGTGCTGGTGATACTGCCGCTGACCAACACCACACTCAATGTAATGTCGTTGATGGGCGTGCTGATGCTGGTTGGGGTCGCGGCCTCCAATAGCATTCTGATCGTCGAATTTGCGCATCGGCTGGAAGAGCAAGGCCGTTCGGTTGAGGACGCCGTTATCACCTCCTGCCGGGTGCGATTGCGTCCCATTTTGATGACCTCGCTGGCCACCATCATCGGCATGGTCCCCATGGCCCTGAAGTTGGGAACCGGCAGCGAACAGTATGCCCCGCTGGCGCGCGCCATCATCGGCGGTCTCACGTCTTCCGTGGCGCTCACGGTCTTCATTGTGCCGGCCGCTTATCTTCTGGTATATCGCAGCCGGCCCGCCCACGCCGAATAAACCCGGATGCCACGTTTTTCCATCCGCAATCCCTATTTCGTCGTCGTTATATGCCTGGCGTTGGCCGTCATAGGAATCACCAGCGTGGCCCGCATGCCCGTCGATCTGTTTCCCGCCATCAACATGCCGGAGGTGATTGTCGCCACCTTCTACTCGGGAATGCCGCCCGAGGATATCGAGACCGATATCACCAATCCGCTGGAACGTTTCTTTACTCTCGCGTCCGGCATCGATCACATGGAGTCGCGATCTCTGCTGGGCGTGAGCATGATCAAGGTGTTCTTCCAGCCCGGAACAAATGCCGACGCCGATGTTACCCAGCTATCCAATCTGGCTCTGGCGGATTTGAAGCGCTTGCCGCCGGGCACGCTGCCACCGGTGGTGCTCAAATTCGACGCCTCCAGTCTGCCGGTGTGTCTGGTAACCGTCAAGGGCGAAGGGCTGAACGAAACGCAGCTTCATGATTTGGCTCAGTTCCAGATCCGGAACCAGATCGCTGTAGTGAAAGGCGCCGAGATCCCGGGCGTATTCGGCGGGAAATATCGCCAAGCTATGATTTATGTCGATCCGTATAAGCTGCTGTCGCGGCAGTTGAGCGTGATGGACGTAGTGGATGCGGTCAACGACAGCAATCTGATTCTGCCCGCCGGCGACGTCAAGAGCGGACCGAACGATTACTACGTATATTCCAATAGCCTGGTCAAGGACATTAAAGACCTGAACAGCATTCCGCTGAAGACCGTGGGCAACGAATGGGTCTCGGTTGGGGACGTGGGTCAAGCCAAAGACGCGAACCAACTGCAGTACAACATAGTCCGCATTGACGGTCAAAAGTCAGCCTACATTCCCATCATGAAGCAGGGCGGCGACACCAACACGGTGCAGGTCGTGGATGATGTCCGCACGCTTACGGAACATCTGTTCGATCTCCCGCGGCAACTGAAAACCTCCATCGTTTTCGATCAGTCCGTTTTTGTGAAGCAAGCCCTCAAAACGGTGCTCCACGAAGGCGTCATCGGTCTCGTATTGACCACCCTGATGATCCTGCTCTTTCTAGGGAGCATGCGCGCCACTTTCGCCGTTCTGCTGTCGATTCCCATCTCCGCGCTCGCTACTTTCGTGATTCTTTACATGCTGGGCAGTACCGTGAACACCATGATTCTCGGGGGTCTGGCGCTGGCCTTCTCGCGCGTGATCGATAACTCGGTCATTTCGCTGGAAAACATCTATCGCCATCTGGAAATGGGCTCCTCCCCCGTAATCGCCGCGCAGGAGGGCGGAGCGGAAGTGAACCTGGCGGTATTGGCGGCAACCCTGGTCGATGTGGTGGATTTCTTCCCGGTGACGCTGCTGGTGGGGGTGAGTAAATTTCTGTTTTCCTCATTGGCGCTGGCGTTCTGCCTGTCCCTGTTGGCTTCGTTTGTCGTGGCCATGACCGTGATTCCTCTGTTTTGTTCCAAGTTTCTGAAGGGCTTTCATCACCAGCACGGCGGTGAGGCGGCGATAGATCATTCCTGGAGCGGGCGCTTCAACGCCCGGTTCAACACTGCGTTCAACAAGTTGCTGGACTTCTACGAGCGCTGGGTGCGGCGGGCGCTGAAGCGTCCCGCGCTCACGCTTGCTCTGCTCCTGGGTATCTTCTTTGCGAGTTTGGGTATTTATCCATTCCTCGGCCGCGCTTTCTTTCCGCAAACCGACGCCGGCCAGTTTACTCTCAATATTAAGGTTCCCACCGGAACCCGCATTGAAGTAACAGATCAATATGTAGCCAAAGTCGAGAATCTGATCCGGCGGATCGTGCCTCCGCGGGATCTCAGGATGATCGTGTCCAATATCGGCGTGGTAAACGATTTCTCCTCGCTGTACACGAGCAACGCCGGACAATATACCGCCACCATTCAGACGGCGCTCAACGAGGATCACAGCATCAGCAGCCTGGTTTACATGGTTAAAGTCAAAGAGGCGCTGGCCGCCCAGTTCCCGGATGTGCGCGCCTTTTTCCAGAGCGGCTCCATGGTGGACGCGATCCTCAATTCCGGTATGCCCGCGCCCATCGATGTTCAGGTCAACACCCGCGACCTCGGAACTACTTACAATGTGGCGCAGGAATTAGCGCGCCGTATCCGAAAGCTCCCCGGGGTAGGTGAAATCTACATCCCGCAGGACATGAACTACCCGGCCATCCGTTTGAATGTGGATCGCGTGCACGCGGCCGAGCTGGGGTTATCGCAAAAGGACATTGTCGACAACGTCATCACGGCTCTGAACTCGAACACGATGATCGCGCCGAACTATTGGGTCGATTATCAGACCGGCAACGACTACTTTCTCAGTGTGCAGTACGCCGAGCATGGCAGCACCGCGATTCAGAACTTGGTTGACTTGAAGCAGATACCACTGCGCGCGCCAAATCTAAAAGAGCCAACCACGCTCGGTTCGGTGGTGTCGCTGGAGAAGCTTCAATCGCCGACCGAAATCGATCACTATCAGATTCAGCGTGTGGTGGACGTCTACGTCACTCCCTCCGGCGAGGATCTCGGCGTGTTGACCAGCGCGATTCAGCGGACCATTCGGGATGCGAAACTTCCTTCGAATATCCGCGTCAACCTGAGGGGAATGGTGGAGGGGATGAATGCGTCGTTCAAGAGCTTCGCCTTGGGATTCGGTATTTCTTTTATTCTGTTGTTCCTCATTTTGATCGCGCAGTTCCGCTCCTTTATCGATCCTTTTCTCATCATGCTGGCGATTCCGATGGGCTTTGTCGGCGTGCTGATCATACTGCCGCTTACCCACACCACCCTCAATGTGATGTCGCTCATGGGAGTGCTCATGTTGATCGGTATCGCCGACTCGAACAGCATCTTGATCGTGGATTTCGCGCACAAGCTGGAGGAACAGGGCCTGCCGGTCGCCGATGCAGTGATTACCGCCTGCAGGGTACGTTTGCGGCCGATTCTGATGACCTCGCTCGCCACCATCATTGGGATGCTTCCCATGGCCATGAAGCTGGGCGAGGGTGGCGAGCAGTATACGCCCATGGCCCGCGCGATTATCGGAGGTCTCACTTCCTCGGTGATTCTTACCGTTTTCATCGTGCCGGCCGCCTATCTTTTGGTTTACGGGAGGAGGAGAACCAATGTACCTCAGGCTTAGCCGAACGGCTTTTTTCATGGCAATTGCACTGACGTTGTGCGCACAGACGGCGCAGACGCCGCCTAAGCTGACGCTTCAACAGGCAGAAGAGCTGGCCATCAAGAATCATCCGCGGATTCAGGCGGCCCAGAATGAAGTCAATTACTCCAACCAGCAAATCACCGTAAACCGCGCCGCTTATTATCCAAATGTTACCGGCGATGTAACTGGAACGCAGGGCAACCACCTGGCGCGCATCGGCGCCGGAGATTTGCCCGCGTCCCGTTTGTTTAACCGCGAGGCCCAAGGGCTCGTAGTCCGGCAGCTCATCACCGATTCCGGACGGACATCCAACTTAGTGGCCAGCGCCCGTTTCGAGGCCCAGGCCGCCGGTCAGAATTCCCAAGCGACGCGATATACCGTGCTGCTGGACGTGAATCGCGC
>DATFZA010000535.1:0-6407 GCA_035314765.1 Bryobacteraceae bacterium | reverse complement strand
CGCGTTGGCCGTTTTCGGGAGTGGGACAGCACACTTCCGCATACGCTCAATATTCTCGACTGGATGCGTTCGCGCAATCGCTATGAATGGATTTGGGGCCACTATCTGAACCCCGCGGGCTTCGTGGCGGCGTTTTTCGGTAAACAGAATCGTATTGCATCGATTGTGAGCATTCGCGGTAACGATCTCGATCGCGAGATGTTTCCGCCTGGCGATTTTGCGCGGCTGGAGTGGACCTTACGGAACGCCAGCATGGTCACGAGCGTCACCCGTGCGCTCGCCGCAAAGGCGCAAGCGATCAGCGGGCGTTGCGATATCGCGCTGCTGCACAACGTTGTGGATGCGAACGTGTTTCGTCCGCTGGATGAAGACTTGACGAGCCTGAGAAGAGAGCTGGGCATCGAAGACGCAGAAGTTGTCCTCGGATTTTCGGGCGAACTTCGGGAGAAGAAGGGCCTGCGCGCGTTGCTGGAAGCTCTGCAACACGTGCAGGCAAAGCGTCCGGCCTGCCTGCTGGTGATCGGGGAAGTGCGGCCGTCTGAGATGCCTCGCCTGCTAACGTTGCTGGGCGCGGACACGCTGCTGGAGCATCGCATCATTGTCACCGGAATGTTCCCGCAACCCGAGGACGTCAATCGCCATTTGCAACTGTGCGATGTTTACTTGCAGCCCTCCCTGTGGGACGGCATGCCCAACGCGCTGTTGGAGGCGATGGCGGCGGCCCGCGGCTGCATTGTGAGCGACGCGGGAGGGATACCCGAGGTGCTGACACCCGGCGTGGAAGGCATTCTGCTTCCGCGCTGGCAATTGCACCGTTTGGGCGAAGCGGTGCTCGCATGGCTGGACTCGGACGCGGCCACAAAGCAACAAATGGGTAAGGCGGCGCGCGAGCGCATGGTGAGCTTTTTCCATGAAGACGCCGAACGGCAGGCGCTTCAAGCGCTGCTGGAGCGAATCAGTTCTTCATAGAGCTTGACCAGCGACGCGCCGGCCCGCTCCCAGGTGAAGTGATCTTCAATATGCTGTCGCGCATTGGCGCCGATGGCGCGAGCGAGAGCAGGATCGGAGTGCAACCGCAGGATTGCTTCCGATATTTGATCCACCGAGCCGGGCTTGACGAGAAGAAAGTGCGTTCCATCGCAACCCAGCTCGCGGACCACCGGGAGATCGCTCGCGATCACCGGCACTCCGCACGCCATCCCTTCTAGGATTTTCAGAGGACAACAGCCTTGCACCAGGTTGCGATCGTTGAGCGACAGCGGGGCGAGCACGGCGTGGCTGGCGCGAACTATCGCGGCAAGCTCGGATTGCGGCATGGCCGGCAAAAACGACACACGGTCGAGCACTTGGAGCTTTGCGGCGAGCCGTTCCGCCGCTTCGGTATCGCCTACGGCCACAATGGTCAAATGGACATCGAGTTGTGACCGGGCCTCCAGTTGTGACCGGGCTTGGGCCAGCGCGCGAATTGCCAGCTCCACACCCTGCCAGGAATGCATGGTGCCGAAATACAGCATGCGGAAGATGTCGCTCGGAACAGGATCGCCGGCTTGCTGAAATGTCGTCAGGTCGACGCCGTTGGGTATCACCTCAACGCGCTTTGCTCCGCGATCGCGTTGCAAATACTCCGCCGTGACCGCGCTTGGCGTGATCACACGATCTGCGGCTCCGAGACAGGCCGCCTCCTGGGCTTTGAGCTTGCGCATCAAATCGCGATCGTCTTCGACGCCGGGATAGCGGTACTTCAGCTCGATCGATGGCAGGCCGTTCACTTCAAACACCAACTTGGGACGCGGTGAAAGTTCAATCAGCGGCAAGCCTTCAAATGACGAGCGGAATTGCACGATCGAGTAAGCATGCCTGCTCAGCCAACGGTTGAGATAGGCCTGAAAACACAGAATGCGATCGATCAGGCTAACTCCGAGCGCGGGCAGTTCGCTGTGAAACACGCCGGACCAGCGTTCTACGGTCTCGCCACCGCCGGACCCGGCAGTGATCAGCCCCGCAGTGATCAATTCGATGCGGCCATAGTGCGCGGCCAGTGCGCGCGCAAACGCCGCGATGTGCGTGGACGCTCCTTTGGGTGCAGGCACGGTGTCGAAAGCGACGTAGGCCAGGCGTTCCATCGTCATCCGCCGTCATCTGCCCTCATCTGCCGTCATCTGCCGTCATCTGCTAAGATACCGGGCAGAAACGATACCGGGCAGAAACGATACCGGGCAGAAACGATACCGGGCAGAAACGATACCGGGCAGAAACGCAATCCATGCCGATCCCATGCCGATTAATGTTACCGAACTGACCAAGACGGGGATCTATCAAGCCACGGCGCCGCTGGCGATCGTCGCCCGCGACATGGACGAGATTGACGCTCTCCGCCTCAGCCGGAAAAAACGGAGGAACCATTTTTTTATTCTTGCCCTCGTGGCCTTAGTGCTTGGCCTGATCGTAATGACAGTTGGTATGACGGTAACGAGATTCGCTCCGCTGGCCGGCGTTCCCCTGCTGATTGCCTTCGGCGGCCTGGTGTGGGTGGGCACGATTGCTAATCGCGGCATATTGGCCGCGCCGGAGCGCACCAATCTGGTAAAGGGCCTCGTCGCGATGCTGGCCGCCGACGCGCATAGTAAGGCGCCGGTCTCGATATGGATCTCGCTCGATCAAAAAGGTACGACCTTATGCGAAGAACCTTGGCTGGCAAAGAAAAAGGGGAAAGAACGCCGGGCGTCCTGCGAGTGGCTGAGGCTGGAAGCGCCAATGCTCGATGGGACGGGATTTTCTCAAACCATCACCGACTTCTTTCGCGATCGCAGCTATGTCAATCCGAGGGGAAAATCTAAGAAGAAACGGCGTACCACGTCTGAGGTGGTGCAGAAGTATCGTTTCCCGGCGGAAATCTATGGAGACCCGGCGCGTTTTCCGGAAGAGGAGGTCGGTACATTGATAAATCTGCCGCATTCCGCTACGTTACGAGGCTTGCGCGTCAGCGAAAAAGCGCTCACCGCTCGGGTCCAGGTCAAGGTGGTGGAGGCCGATCTATTGCAGTCCTGCACAATGCTTTCGCTAGGTGTCTATCGAATACTCAATTTGGCCCGGCGAGTGAACCTGCGAGGGACGGCACAGTGAACCCGGGCTGGAAGTGCACACGCCGCGTGGGTTTTCTGTTTCCGCATCCTTGCGACCGGATGACGCCGGAAGGCTGCCCGGATTGCAGCAATGGCCAGATCGAAGACCCGTATCGCAGCCGGCTGGACCGCGGGAACTATATCGATTACGACGACTACGATCCGGCATATGTCAGCCGGCTCGCCGGAACGGAGGCGGGCATGCGGTTTACGCAATCGGACGGCGAGAAACTGGTAAAGCCGCGCAACCGCTTCGAAGAAGATCCCACGGCCAGTTAGCATGTGGCTGATCTACGCCCTGGGTGGCGGATGGGGCCATTTAACGCGCGCGGTGGCGCTGGCGCGGGCAGTAGGCGGGCAAGCACCCGTGCGAATCGTTACCAATTGCCCGTACGCCGATTTCATCCGGCGATGCGTGCCGGAACTCGATGTTCGCACTGTCGCCTCACGCGAGGAAACAATTTCCGCTCTCGCCGGATGCGAATGTCTGATCGTGGACACTTTTCCGCGCGGGCTGCTGGGCGAGTTAGCGGATTCGGTCCGTCGTCCGGCCTTCCGCAAAGTATTAGTGGCGCGCGATCTGCATCCCGAATACGTGGAGGCGTTCGCGCTGCGGTCTTTTGTGGCCGAACATTACGATCTGGTTTTGCTTCCGGGAGAAGGAGAAGCCTTCGCCGATCTTCCGTGCGCGCGGTTGACGGATCCGTGGCTGGCAGCGCCGGCGCCGGCGTTGGAGGCTCATCGGACCACCGCCCTGATTTGCGCATCTGGCAATCCGGATGAACAGGCATGGTATGGCGAAGTCGCCGCCTTATTGGGCGAGGAGATGCCGGTGCGATGCGTGTCGCCCACGTGCCCTGCCGGTTGTCCGCCGGCCTTGTGGCAGGCACACTGGCCCGCGCTCGACCTGTTTGGTCGCGCCGCTGTCGTCGTGGGCGGCGCAGGATACAACACGGTGTATGAAACACGCGCCGCCGGGGTGCCGTTGATTGCTCGCGCCTGGCCGCGCCTGTACGATCGTCAGGGGCTCCGCGCCGCAAGGGCCGGTGCAACGGTGGTGACGACTCCACGGGAGGCTGTAGAAGCAGCGCGGAGGTTGCGGTGTTGCGACACTACAAAGAACGTTGCTAGAAATGGCGCGGTACAAGCGGTCGCGCTGATTCGAGAACTTTAGGCCAACAGAAAAGCAAGAGTGCCGATCCCCTCACTCACGTTCGGGGCTAGACGCGAGCGCCGCCAGCGCCAGGTCCCACGTCTGGCTCACTACATCGTGACCCCAATTATGCTCCGGCGTTTCCTTCACCAACCGAAAACCCGCAGCCTCATAGATACGGCGCGCCGCTGCTAGTTCACTCACCGTAAACAACGTCATCTTGCGGTAGCCCGCATCCCGCGCGAAGCGGATGCATTCCTCCACCAGCCGGCGGCCGACGCCCAAGCCGCGGGCTTTAGGATCGACGATCAACATGCGCAGCTTCGCGACAGTGCTGGACTCCTTGACAACAAAAACGCAGCCGATGTTCTCGCCATCGCGCTCGGCAATCCAGCACCGTTCCCGCCTGGCGTCGAAGTTGTTCGCGAACTTGGCCACAATCCCCGCGACCATGCCTTCAAACGTCTGGTCCCAGTTGTATTCCGCCGCATAAAACCGTCCATGCGCTTCCACCACCCAGCCGAAATCGCCGGGGCGTGGCGGGCGCAAGATGAATGGCGCGCCGTTCGACGGCGCGGGATTTCCGAGCACCGCCTCAATCGTTTGCATCGCGGCGGCCAAGCGGCGCCGATCCGTCTCCGATACTGGCGCCAGCAACTGGCCCACCTCCTGAACGGTCCGCCGATCGAGCGAGGCAAAGACCCTTTTCCCCGAGGCGCTCAGCGTCAGCAGGGTCCGCCGGCGGTCCTCGGTGGATGGTTTCCGGGAAAGCAGCTTCTTGCGGTCGAAGCTTTGCAGAATACGGCTGACATATCCCGGATCGAGCGCCAGGAACTGGCTCAACTCCGTCGCGGTCGAATGATCGCGATGAGCGAGTTCATAGAGCACCCGCGCCTCCGTGAGCGATAACTGTGTGTCCGCCAGTCCTTCCCGCAGGATGCCGATCTTCTGCGTGTAGAAGCGATTGAAGCGGCGCACGGCAGCGATGAGATCGGTATCCACTATAGATGACATTGTCAACTATTTAATTGCCGCCGTCAACTACTTTCCTCAAGCCGGGCCGTTGCTATGATTGAAAGTTGCTGAGACGCGTAAAGGCCAGTGAAGGCAGAGCAATCGACGGCGTGATTGCCGCCGCAGTCTCCCCCCGCCGTGCGCGCGAGAACTCCATCGACTTAGGCGCAACCCTGGAACTAGTCGATTTTCTGGGCGAGCGGGGCTGCAATGGCATCGCCCTGCTGGGCTCTACCGGCGAGTTTGTACATTTCGCGCCCGACGACCGGCGGAACATGGTTCGCTTCGCGGCCAAGCGCAGCCGTGTTCCGTTGCTCGTGAATGTCTCCCATTCCACGCTGGATGGCGCGGTCGATCTGGCCCGCGATGCGGCTGAGGACGGTGTGGCCGGCGTCATGATCATGCCGCCGCATTACTTTCGCTACGAGCAGCCGGAAATCCGCGAGTATTTGCTCCAATTCGCGAAAGAAGTGGATGGCGCGGTCCCGATCTACCTGTATAACATTCCGTTTTTCACGAATCCACTGGCGGTGGAGACCGCCGTCGAACTGTTGAACACCGGCTTGTTTTCCGGCATTAAAGATTCCAGTGGCGACCCAACGTACCTGGCCACAGTGCCGCGGCGGGTTGGCGACATGCGCATCCGAACGTTTGTAGGCAGCGAGGCCATTTATACAGAAGCGCGGATCGGCGGTGTCAGCGGGACTATTTCCGGCATAGCCAGCGCGCTTCCGGAACTTCTTGTCGCAATCGATCGCGCCATTTGCACCGGCGATCATGAAAGAGCCCGCGCGCTCGACCACTATATTCGGGAATTGCTGGCGCAAATGCGGAGCTTCCCGTTGCCGGTGGCAATTATCGAGATGTTACGCGTCCGCAAACAGAAGATGGGGGCGTTCGCCGGACCCATGAGCGTGGAGACCAATCGCCGGTTGGCGGAGTTCCGCGAGTGGTTTGCGGGCTGGCTACCGGAGGTGCTGCGGCACTGCGCGCGCTGAGTAATTTGGTGAGCCGGCGGGGGCTCGAACCCGCTACCCATGTTTGCTCTCGGCGTTATACCTGACTTACAAAATATGGTGATTAAGAGCGCTGCTTGAGGAAAGTGATACAAAAGGCTT
>DATFZA010000534.1:0-2857 GCA_035314765.1 Bryobacteraceae bacterium | reverse complement strand
GAGCCCGTCTTTGCTTCCCCGGCCAGACCAGCGTGCCATGGGTGGACTCGAGAAAGGAAGCGATTTTCAGCGAACGGGGATCTGTCCCTATTTAAGTTGTCTCACCTGAGGGGTGCAGTCCACGAGACGTTCCCCAGTTTCCCACTCAGATTGTTTGTGGGTCGACGCCCCCGTCGGCCTGGGTTGTGGTGGAAGAGCTGGACCAGGGGGTCCGGTCCGGCGCGAACGAGGGTGTTCGCCCCACCGAGTTTAATTCGCCGGCGAGTAATACCCCGGCCGCGCGTGAACGCGCACGCCTTGCTCATCTACCTTTACCTGTACGCGGCGGAATTTTCCGTCGCGTTCGGGGTTGGACGGCGTGAACCCAAGGACATACTGATTGCGCAGCTGGCGGCCGATGAGCTTGCAAATCCCCGGCAGATCCCCGAGATTGTCCACGGGGAAATGCCGGCCACCCGTCTCTTCGGCCACGCGCGTCAGCACTTCGGGGCCGCGCGCTTCCTCAGGGGGAAGATGCCCGCCGGCCAATAGATCGAAAATCCCGATCGCGTAGATCTGCACATCGGACTCCCAAATCGCGGCGCGAATCTCGCGCTCCGTATACCGGCTTTGGTTGTCGCCCCCGTCAGACAGAATGACCACCGCCTTGCGCCGGTATCCGGACTGTTTCATCTCAACCAGCGCCAGGTGAATACCGTCGAAGAGAGCGGTTCGACCTTCGGCGTGCAGCTCGCCGAGATGGCCCTCAATCTCGCCGGCTTCATGAGTGAAGGGCACCAGCAGCTTGGCTTTGCGGTTGAAGACGATCAGCGAGAAGTCGTCGTCGGGGTTCGACTCCCGCAGCAATTCGGCCAGCGCCTTGCGGGCGGTACTCAACTTCTTGCGCATGCTGTCGCTGGCATCAAAGACGATGGCGATGGCAGTGGGCGCATCTTCGGTCGAAAAATGCGTGATCTTCTGCTCGACGCCGTTCTCGAAAACGTGGAACTGGTCTTGCGAAAGCCCCTGCACGGGAACGCCGAGACCGTTGGTGACGTTGGCATTGACGAGAACCAGCGGGACGTCGACACGCAGATCGACATGCAGATCGGGTGCGCGCTCCGCGGCGCGGTTAGACAAACTGGTCAACGAAAGAACGGCGAAAGCGGTAATAGCGACCCGAACGGCGTTCATGGGAACACGTAGCAAAAGAAATATAGCACCCGTTGTTGTCGAGCGGGTCCAAACTATCGATGCAGGCCGTTCCAGTACATTTCACTTGCTTATTCCGTGTCAGTCAAATTCGCTCACCGCCTTTGGTTGATCGAGAGACGTGCGTCCGATTTCGATCTTGGCCCGATAGTAGTTTTCCCCGCGCACGGGTGAACCCGCGAGCCGCCGGAGCAGGGCGAGTTGGCCCACGTGCGTCAACGCGTCAGCCACGGCGCCCTGAAACATTTTTTCTGAGGGAGCGTGAACCTCGGCGTCCGACGCCAGGTGCTGGTCAAGCGCGGTGAGCGCATCAAAGAAGCGCGCGGTATCTTCATCCCAGGTCCGCGGCTTCAGAGGCCGCCAACGCTGTTTACCGCGCGCCTGCGATAGCATCCAATCCATCAAGTCGCCCATGTGCGCGAGGATCTCGCCGGCTGTTCGGGACCCAGGCGCCGAGCGGAAGCAGCTAAAGTCCGGTGGGGCCTGGCGCACCACTTTGGCGCCGCGGTAGGCCAAGGTCGCAAGCGCATGTCTCACAAGTGTATGTTTCTGGGGAAGGCTTCTTTTCTGCCCGGCTGCGGTGGTCATACGATCGGTCATAGGATAAAGATAGGCCGGGTAGGCGGACGAATTCTTGGCAAAAATTGCGCTAACTCTGGAGCAAGCGCTCGCGCAGCGTGCGAGCAGCGGCGCGGCCGCCAGTCAGTCGGCGCGCTTACTGGCTCAGGGTGACGGCTGGAGTGTGGAAGATGTGGTCTGTACGGCGGGCCCAAGGGATCGGCCGTTCCAGGAGCGCCACTCCTGGTATCGCATCGCGATTGTGCTTTCCGGCACTTTTCAATACCGCTCGGGACTGGGCAGAGAGCTGCTGACGCCGGGATCGCTGCTGCTGGGCAATCCCGGCCAGTGCTTCGAATGTGGCCACGAGCATGGGCCGGGCGACCGTTGCCTCTCGTTTGGGTACGCCCCCGATTTCTTCGAAAGGCTTGGCGCGGGCATGCCGGGGTTCCGGCGGCTTTGCCTGCCTCCGTTGCGAACGTTGTCAGCCGTCGTGGCAAGGGCGACAGCAACCCTCGAACAGCCGGAGGCGCTCAGCCTTCAACTCGCCATCCAGGCGCTGCAGGCGGCCAGCGATCTCAGTCCCCAGCCAAATGTCGCAGCTCCGAGCGCCGTGGCGCGCGTGACCCGCAGCGTGCGATTGATCGATCATGATCCGAGCGCGGAACTGACGCTGGCAGTGCTGGCCCAAGAGGCGGGACTCAGCCCGTATCATTTTCTGAGAACGTTCGAGCGTCTGACCGGCGTGACGCCGCACAAATACCTGCAGAGGGCCCGATTGCGAAAGGCTGCTGTGGCGCTGGCTCAGGAGCCAGCAAGAGTTCTGGAGGTTGCGTTGGACTCTGGCTTCGGAGATGTCACGGCCTTCAATCGCGCGTTCCGCGCGGAGTTCGGTGTGAGTCCGCGAGGATACCGCGCGCAGACACTCCGCCGCTAACTTCGATCCCAGGGAGCGTTGGTTTTTGGGGTATGATGATCGAGACGCAAATGGCGGAGGAATTTTTCCTATGGCGAGTTCGCAAGCAACTTCGAGAACCCAGAGCGGTACCGAGGTCTCTCGTTCCGATTGGAATCAGATAGCAGCCAGCTCCGAGTTTCGAGCACTCAT